>JAYVKW010000084.1:0-9142 GCA_043768015.1 Gallionella sp. | reverse complement strand
GACCTCGGCGACATCCTCGGCGCGATCGGCGTGCTGTTCAAGACCAAGACCGGCGAGCTTTCCGTGCGTGTGTCGCAAGTGCGTCTGCTGACCAAGGCGCTGCGCCCGCTACCGGAAAAATTTCACGGCCTGACCGATCAGGAGCAGAAATATCGCCAGCGTTATCTCGATCTGATCACCAACGAGGACGCGCGCAAAGTGTTCATCACGCGCACCAGGATCATCCAGACGATACGCGAATTCTTCATACGCCACGGCTATCTGGAAGTGGAGACACCGATGATGCAGCCGATCCCCGGCGGCGCAGCGGCCAAGCCGTTCGAGACGCATCACAACGCGCTGGACATGAAAATGTATCTGCGCATCGCGCCTGAGCTGTATTTGAAGCGGCTGGTGGTGGGCGGCTTCGAGAAGGTATTCGAGATCAACCGAAACTTCCGCAACGAGGGTCTGTCCACGCGCCACAACCCGGAATTCACCATGCTGGAATTCTACGAGGCGTATCGCGATTACCGCTACCTGATGGACTTCAGCGAAAGCCTGTTCCGCGAAGTGGCGCAAAAGGTTTTGGGCACGACGCTGATCAGCTATCAGGGCAAACAGATGGATCTGGGCAAGCCCTTCCACCGGCTGACCATGGTGCAGGCGATCCAGAAATGCCATCCGCAATTCACCACCGCGCAACTCGACGACCGCGAGTTTGTAATCGCTGAACTGGAAGACCTGAAAGCCAAATACAAGCCGCAGGACGGCATCGGCGGATTGCAGTTGTCGCTGTTCGAGGAGTTGGCCGAGGCGCAATTGTTCGAGCCGACCTTCATCATCGACTACCCGGTGGAAGTCTCGCCGCTGGCGCGCAGCAGCGATAAGAATCCAGCGATTACCGAACGCTTCGAGCTGTTCATCGTCGGACGTGAAATCGCCAATGGCTTCTCCGAATTGAACGACCCGGAAGACCAGGCCGCGCGTTTCGACGCGCAGGTCGCGGCGAAAGACGCCGGGGATGAAGAAGCGATGTTCAAGGACAACGACTACGTGCGCGCGCTGGAATACGGCCTGCCGCCCACCGCCGGAGAGGGTATCGGCATCGACAGGCTGGTCATGCTATTGACCGACAGCGCCAGCATCCGCGATGTGATCCTGTTCCCGCAGATGCGCCCGGAGTAATTCCTGTCCCGTTTCATCGGTGCAGCAACGACACGCATTTTCCTATACCATATCCTTCCCTAAACCCATTACAAGGAGCTTAAAATGAAACTCAACGTAGGCACTATTGATCGCGTATTACGCGCAGTTGTCGGACTGGTGTTGATCACGCTGGCTGCCACCGGAACGGTCGGCGTGTGGGGCTGGATCGGCGTAGTTCCGTTGCTGACCAGCATCTTCAGCTTTTGTCCCGCCTACGCTTTGTTGGGCATGAACACTTGTCCGGCGCCCAAAAAAGGCTGATCACCCTCATGCACGCGGCAGCCGATAGGCCGTTGCGGTTGGGTGGATTCATCCTGCTGTTATCCGTTTTGGCGCTTGGCGCTTGCGCATCGGACAAGCCTGTGCAGGCGCAGCGTGGCGATGCCGGCAGCTTCACGTCCTATGCCAGGAGCCTGATCGGCACACCGTACAAATATGGTGGAAATTCGCCGAAAGCTGGCTTCGATTGCAGCGGGTATGTCGGTCATGTGTACCGTCATTCCTTGGGTATCAATTTGCCGCGCAGCACCGTTGAAATCAGTCATGTCGGCAAACCGGTGCGTCCGGACGATCTGCGCGCCGGCGACCTGGTTTTTTTCAACACCCTGCAGCGCAAATTTTCACATGTCGGCATTTATCTGGGCGACGACCGCTTCATCCATGCACCCAGCAGCGGAGGAAGCGTTAGCGTAGAAAACATTCTGAGCGATTATTGGCGGCGCAACTACAACGGCGCGCGGCGCATTACTTCGCTGCGCTAGTGCTGCGCGCCTGTTTCAATGCTTCCGCCAATTGGAACACCGTCATCGCGTAGAAATCGCTATTGTTGTAGCGCGTGATGACCTCGAAATTGTTGAACAGCAGCCAAAACTCTTTGCCTTCCCCCAGCGTAAAATCGATCAGGCGCGCAGCCAGATCCGGAGGCAAATTCAATCCTGGCACAATTCCCGCTTCCGACCATGCCGCGATTGGGCGCGGGGTGGTGATATCTCCGACGCAGATTTCCTCGCTGACCTGCGCACGCACCGCAATCGGCGGCATCGGCCCCGGCTGGTCCTTATGCGGCGGTGATTTGCCCGCACCTGCAGCCCCGGATTCTTCGCTGATCCAGCCGTAGCCATGCAGGTAGTTGGCGACGCTGCCTATCGCATCCTTGGCTTCACGCAGTAAATTGATCTTGCGGTTGCCGTTGAAATCCACCGCATAGTTGCGATAACTGCTCGGCATGAATTGCGGGATGCCCAGCGCACCGGCATATGAGCCGCGTATGGCCAGCAAATCGAACTGTTGTTCGCGTGCCAGCAACAGAAAGCTCTCCAATTCGCTGCGAAAAAAATCGGCACGTTGCGGATAATCGAATGCCAGCGTGGTCAATGCGTCCAGGGTACGAAAATTACCCGCATCCTGGCCATAGATGGTTTCCACACCGATCACCGCAACAATCACTTCCTGTGGCACACCGTATTTCTGCTCGGCACGGCGCAATGTGCTCCGGTATCTATGCCAGAATTCCAAACCCCGCTTGATACGTTGCGGATTCACAAAGGACGCACGATATTCCAGCCAAGGCCTGCTGGTGGCCGGACGGGAAATGGCGTCGATCACCGGCTGAACATGCTGCGCATGAGCAAACACGCTTTCCAATTCGGCACGCTTAAAATGATGCTTGGCGACCATCTCGTCGATGAATTCAGGGATACCCGGCAACGTGGCTGCATCAGCCGGATGCACCGCGAAAAACAGCACCAGCAAAGGAATGGCATAAATAATTTTCATAGTGTGTGGATTCTAACAGGGTGTTGAAAAATGTAGCGAGCGACGGCAGAACAAGGCGCGGAATGACAAAAAAGTAGCCGCTCTGACACAGCGTTGCGAAGCATCCGGTGCGGGAAGAGCGGCCTGCATCTGCTCCCGCATTCGGCTGGCTTCGCCAGTAACGTGTTGCAGATGCGGTTTACACATAGTTTATCGCTTCGCGACCCCGCATTTTTAGCCCTTGAGCAACGCAGTTATGCCGAGCGCATAACCAATGACTTGGCTACCGTTTTTTGGTAGCCTAGTCAGATGGCTAGTTGTTTCATCAGTAGTTTTTCAACACCCTGCTAGCCGATGGATGCTCGACAGACAGCCGCAACTACTGGTAAATTCCAGCTTTGCCCAGTCATTGGCAGCGGCAGTCCATCAATTGTCCCTGCCGGTGAACCTCAACCCCCTTTTTAATTGCCGAAAGAAACCTATCATGAACACCACTACCCAACACCATCGCCTCATCATCCTGGGTTCCGGTCCAGCCGGATATACCGCCGCCGTTTACGCCGCGCGCGCCAATCTCAATCCAGCACTGATTACCGGCCTGGCCCAAGGCGGTCAAATGATGACCACCACCGACGTGGACAACTGGCCTGCCGATGCAATGGGCGTGCAAGGCCCGGAATTGATGGCGCGTTTCCAACAGCACGCCGAGCGGTTTCATACCCAGATGATTTTCGATCATATCCACACTGCCAAGCTGCAACAAAAACCGTTTCTGCTGATAGGCGATGCGGGCAGCTACAGTTGCGACGCCCTGATCATTGCCACCGGCGCCTCGGCTCAATATCTCGGCTTGCCTTCCGAAGAAGCCTTTATGGGACGCGGGGTTTCCGGCTGCGCGACCTGCGACGGATTTTTTTATCGCGGCCAAGATGTCGCTGTGGTGGGTGGCGGCAATACCGCCGTGGAGGAAGCCCTGTATTTATCAAACATCGCTAAACACGTCACGCTGGTACATAGACGCGACACTTTCCGCGCCGAGCGCATCATGGTCGATCACCTGATGGAGAAAGTGAAAGAAGGGAAAATCACACTGCAACTCAACAGCACGCTGGACGAAGTGCTCGGCGATGCCAGCGGCGTGACAGGCATGCGCGTCAAGCTGGTGGCTGGTGGACAAATATCTGGCGGCGAGACCAAGGACTTCGCGCTGCAGGGTGTGTTCATCGCCATCGGTCACAAGCCCAATACCGACATCTTTGCCGGGCAACTGGAAATGAGTAACGGCTATATCCAGACGCGCGGCGGCTCGAATGGCAATGCCACTGCGACCAGTATTTCCGGCGTGTTCGCGGCCGGTGATGTGCAGGATCAAATCTATCGTCAGGCGGTTACCAGCGCTGGAACGGGCTGCATGGCGGCGTTGGATGCGGATAAGTATCTCGCCTCGCTGGCCAAAACTTAAAGAAATATTTCTACACAACTACCGCGTTCGTGACGTTGTGAAGCAGCCCACCAAAAATCAAGCTGACAGGATAGCGCCCGACGATGCCGCGCTGTTTCGGGCGGCGGTCGGCAAAGTCCAGCCGCTGGCCAAGCAAAACCGCATCACGCCACCGCCTGCCCCGCGCAAACCTATTCTCCGCTCCCCCGCCGCAGCTCCGGAAATAATTGACTCTCTGTCGGACGGGTGCCCGGCTAATAGTTTTTCGGATTTCGCACCCGAAAACGCACCGGATGAATATTTGAGAAACGGCCTGTCGCGCATGACTTTGCGCAAGCTGCGGCGCGGCATTTGGCCGATTCAGGATAGCCTCGACCTGCACGGCAATAACAGCGATGCGGCGCGCAAGCTGTTGCAGGAGTTTTTACATGAAGCGGCGCAGCGCAAGTTGCGCTGCGTGCTGGTGATACATGGCAAGGGGCTGAACAGCCAAGGAGGCGAAGCGGTGTTGCGCAAGCTCACGCGCCACTGGCTCACTCAACATCAGCAGGTATTGGGATATTGCGACGCACCGGGCAAAAATGGCGGCAGCGGCGCCGCATTGGTGCTACTAAAAACCGGCTCTTAAGTTTTCTTGCCCATCACATACATCATGTACTCAAAGAACATTTCACACCAGTCCTGATCGTTTTCCTTGAGCGATTGGAGCAACTTTTTGACTTCCGTCACCGGCCAATTCGGGTTGTACGACACCAGCATCTGTTCCGGGTATATATCGAGTGATACGCTGAGGCGAGCCGCCATTTTTCTGATCCCATTCAACATCAGCGCGATATCCTTGTCGGAATCCACTTCGGCAGTCAGATCCCCATACATTTTCGGATGCTGCTTGGTGTACTCGATAAATTTGGTGAGGATATAAAAAAACTCGCCTTTATTATCCTTGCTCACCGCATCACCCATCATGAACGGCATCACCGACAATTCCAGCCAGTAGTAACCCAGCTTTGGATTGCGATGTTTGGACACGCTGATATAGCCGTTGCGAGCCTTGGCGCGCTGAATGACATCTTCCAGCAACAATTTTTCCGAGCCGCGCGTGGCGATTTCCTTGCCCTCCAGCACACCCGGCTTGAACAGAAAGAAATTCGGAAAATCGTCGTAAAGCTTTCCTGAATGATTGTGATCGCGATAATAGGCATTGAAAAGCTTCAATACCGCCTCGGCCAATACCGCCTCGGCATTTTTTTCCACTTCGTTATAGGTTTTGTTGGCAACAGCGCCAGCATTGTTATCCTGCATAACACACTCCCCCTTGCTCCAGTTATCCGGCACATCTTATTCAGTTGCAATCATACCGCCACATGCTAGACTCATGTGGGCATTCAGTTGAATTTTCTCGGCTGGATTTGGTGTAAATCAAAAAACCTTCTCACAGGGATGATTGCCATGAACAAATTTCTGCTGATTTTGTTAATGCTGGCCAGCGCAAACACCTTTGCTGCGATCAGCAAGTGGGTGGATGCCCAAGGTCGGGTGCATTATTCGGATCAGCCGCCCTCCCGGGAGGCGAAGGCGGAAAAATTGCATTCAGCATCCGACACCGAGAGTGCTGCGGGTATCAGCGACGTGACCGCAACAAGCGCGCCTGCCGCGTCGAAAACCATTGCGGAACGCGAAGCGGAATTGAAAAAAGCTCAACAAGCGAAGCAAGCGGCAGCCGACAAAGCCGCACAGAAGCAGGCAGCTGAGAATGCGCTCAAAGCCAACTGCGCCACCGCGCAAGAAAATCTGATAACTTTGCAGTCAGGCATACGCCTAGTGGAGGTCAATGCCAACGGCGAAAGATCTTACATAGACGATACACAACGCCAGCAGCGCATCGACAAGGCCCAGAAGGATATGAGTAATTACTGCAAATAATCCTATGCGACCAGCTGCTCGTCGCGCATCCGCATGGCTTCCTCGATGTCCACCGCCACGACCTTGGACACACCTTTCTCCTGCATGGTCACGCCGACCAATTGCTGCGCCAGTTCCATGGTGATCTTGTTGTGGCTGATGAACACGAACTGGGTGTGTTGCGCCATTTTTTTGATCAGCGCGCACAGCCGCTCGGTATTGGTGTCGTCCAGCGGCGCGTCCACTTCATCGAGCAAACAGAACGGCGCCGGGTTGAGCTGAAATAAAGAGAATATCAGCGCAATCGCCGTGAGGGCTTTTTCCCCGCCGGACAGCAGATGTATCGAACTGTTTTTCTTGCCCGGCGGTTGCGCCATCACCTGCACACCGCTGTCGAGTATCTCTGCACCAGTCAGCACCAGCCTGGCTTCGCCGCCTGCAAACAGTACCGGGAACAGTTCCGACAAATGCTGATTGACCTGATTGTAGGTGTCCATCAACAACTCACGCGATTCCTTGTCGATGCGGCGTATCGCATCTTCCAGCGTCGCCATCGCCTCGTTCAAATCCTTGGCTTGCGCATCCAGATAAGCTTTGCGCTCGGTCGCGGTTTGCAACTCTTCGAGCGCCGCGAGATTCACCGCGCCCAATGCTTCGATGTCCGCATTCAGGCGAGTCAACTCGCTCTGCAAGACATTCGGCTTGTGCTTGCCGGTCTCCAGTAGGGGCAGCAGCGCTTGCTCATCGACACCGTGCAATTGCTCCGACCATTGTTCGAAATGCAAGCGCGCTTCCTGTTCCTTAAGCGTCAACTCATTGAGCTTCTCGCGCAACGGGCTCAGCTTGTGTTCGCAGGACAGCCGTTCCTGCTCGAATTTTTGCAGATTGACGGTGGCGTTTTCGAGAATATTGCGCGCCTCGCCCAGCGCCTGCTCGCTGGCCTGGCGCACTTGCAGCGCATCCTGCAACTGCTGCTTGGCCGTTTCATCCTCGCTGACCGACAGGTCGGCGCGTAATTGCGTCAGGTTCTGCTCGAACTGTGCCAGCGCATCGGTGATCTGCTGAACGTTGTGTTGCAGATCAGATATTTTTTCCAAACAGGTTTTGGCAAAGAAGCGGGCTTCCTGCAAGGCATGTTGCGCGTGCTGAGCCCGTCCGCGCTGCTCGCGCAGGGCGCTGTCCTGCGCGTTGGCATGGCGTTGCGCCTCATCGACTTGCGCATGGAAAGCGGCGATCTGCTCACTCAGTATCGCCATCTGTTCATCTATGCCGTGCTGCTGGCGCTGCTCCGTACCGAGCAGATCAGCCACTTCCTGCATCTCGCGATCGATCTGCATGGTGCGTTCCGCACTGCGCTCGTGCGCCTGGTTGAGCTTGAGTATGTCCATCTGTACGCCGTGCAGATGTTGCTGCAATTCGTTGCCGGCGGTGCGCAGCGGCGCGATCTGCATTTCGATGGACTGATAATTCTGTTCGGCCTGCGCAACTTGCTCGCGCGAGTATTCAGCGTTGCGGTTCTGCTCGAGCAGTTCCTGCTCCAGTTTTTCAATTTCCCGCTGTCTCGCCAATACGCCGTGCAACTGGCTGTCCGGCGCATGGAACAACACGCTGTGCGCACCGACCAGATGTCCTTGCGGAGTAACAAACCAGCCACCCGCAGGCAGTTGCGCGCGCTGCGCATAGCCTTGCGCCACGTCCGCCACGGCATACACATGGGTCAACCAATCGCGCATCACCGGCAGCACTTGCGCGTCCTGGCATTGCACATAACTCAACAACGGCTTCAGTTGCGCAGCCTCGCTGATGCTGTTTTGCCCGGCGGCACCCGGCGCAAACACGGCGAGCTTCGCCGGCGGCGCATCGCTCCACGCAGCCGCAGCGCCCATATCCGTCAAGGAAAGCGCGTTCAGCCGCTCGCGCAATACCGCTTCCAAGGCATCTTCCCAACCGCTCTCGATGCGGATGGATTGCCACAGGCGCGGCAACTTTTCCAATTGGTGTTGTTGCAGCCAGGCATTCAGGTTCTTGTCGTTATCGATCTGCCGCTGCAATTGCTGCAAGGCATGCAAACGCGCTTCGGTCTGCGCTAGCAGGCGTTCCTGTTGTAGCAAAGAATCACGCTGGTTGCTCCGCTGGTTATCGGCCTGCGGCAACCGCTCCTGCAGGCTCGCCAGTTTCTGCACTTGCTCGGCACGCTCCGCTTCCAGTTCATTCAACTGCCGTTGAGCCTGCTGTAAAGCGCCGCTATCCGTACCCGGCAAATTGTCTTTTTCCAGCAACAAACGGGAGCGGCGCGATTCTAGTTGCTGAATGTTGCGTTGCAGATTGGCATGTTGCGTATCCGCCAATTGCAGTTGCTGTTGCAGTAGCAGTTGTTCCCGTTGTAGCGCGTTGTAGCGTTCCTGTGCAGTGCGCGCCGCTTCTTCCGCCTGCGGCAAATTCTGCCCTTCCAATTGCGCGTGCCGCTCGGCTTCCTCGAGCTTGACCATCGCCCCTTCCTGCTGGCGTTGCCAATGTTCCAACAAGGAATGCACACCCTGACGCTGATGTTGCTGCTGTTCGATTTGCCGCTCGGTATTGGCGAGTTGCTGCGTCATGCGCTGGCGCTGCTCGGCGACGTGTTTGATATGCTGCTCCAGTCGCGCAATTTCAGCATTTGCCGTATACAGCTCTCCCTGCTTGACGTGTAACGCATCCGAAAGCTGGTAATGCCCGCTGCGCGTGGTTTCCAGCTGGCTTTCGATGTCGCGCAGCCGCGCGGTTTCGGCTTCCAGTTCGGTGCGTGTCTTCTCGGTGGCTTGCGCAAACTTGATGCGCTGGGTGTCGGCTTCCTGCTTTTTTACCAGCCAGAACAAG
>JAYVKW010000083.1:0-11513 GCA_043768015.1 Gallionella sp. | reverse complement strand
CTTGAAGGTGGCATTGCATTACCTGCCGTCGGCATCCGTGGCGCAGTGACGAAATTGAGCGGAGTGAGTCAACTGGCATTCAGCACCAAATCCTTGGATGTTTCCATTTCCAAAGGTTTTGCGATGTTTACCCCCTATGCGGGGATAGGCGCTGTCTGGGTTGACAGCACACCAGATGCAGCATCTGGACTGGCGCAAGAAACTTTCCGGCAAAATAAAATATTCGCGGGTGGCAATCTCAATCTGGGACTGACCAATCTGGCATTGGAATATGACAAAACCGGCTCAGAGACATCCTACAGTGCCAAAGTGGGGTTCCGCTTCTAAGCGGTTGATGCGCCCCCGCACCGTGTTTGATACAGGGTGCGGGGGACGCACGCTACGCTACTGTTTGGCCACACGCGCCATTTCAACCAGAGCGGTGCGCGCCTGCAGCGCATCGTTCACCGGCTGCGCAAAATCAAACCGCAGCACCTTGTCATCGGCGCTTACATCGAAGCCGTCCGTGTCTATGCCCAGCATGGTTACGTCCAATGCTGCGTATTGGTGGAAATGTTGGCAGTAGTTTCGCATCGTGTCTTGATGATCTGAGTTCATGTGCGCGATCACGTCGGATTCCTGCTCGATCAAAGGGTAGGGCTGCAGCGCATAATTTTCCATGTCCACCCAGTGTATTTTGCCGAAGCCACCTATGTAGCGGATGGCTATTGGGCGGATGCGATAAAAAGAAAAGTCATGCATGGAGAAGTACGCCTGAGCCATCGGGAAGTAACGCACATAACGCACCCCGACCTGCTCTCGGTCAGGTTCCGGCGCAGCGTTTCCCACTACGGTCACGCGCCCCTGGGTCTGGATATGCGGATCGCGCTGATCGTGGGTAATCAGGCTGACGCGAGGATCATGCAGGATGTTCTTGGTGTGCTCGGCGAGCGTGCTGATCAGTATGAGCAGGCTACCGTCGTGATCCACCAGATAGGGCGTGATCGAGCCGAACGGATAGCCGTCGAATTTCTTCGACAGGGTGCTGAGCACGCCGTAGCGATGGGCGCGCAACATATGTCTGGCTTCGTGGGCGTTGTTCATGGGAACCTCATGTTGAGAGCTTCAGTGCGGTTAATGCCAGGCGCTTGCCGAGCGCCATGCACAGTTTCTTTTCGGCTTCGCTGATAGCATGGTCGTTGGCGAGTCCGGCGACATGGCTCGCGCCATAAGGCGTGCCGCCGCTTTGTGTGGTGCCGAGTTCCGCTTCGGAATAGGGCAGGCCGACGATGATCATGCCATGATGCAGCAACGGCAACATCATCGACAACAGCGTGCTTTCCTGGCCGCCGTGCATGGAGCCGGTGGAGGTGAACAGTGCGGCGGGTTTGCCGACCAGCGTGTGTTTCATCCACAAGCCGCCGGTGCCATCCCAAAAGTATTTCATTGCCGAGGCCATGTTGCCGAAGCGCGTAGGGCTTCCGAGTGCCAGGCCGATACATTCTTCGAGATCGCGCAATTCGACATAAGGTGCGCCACTGTCTGGAATGTCCGGTTCCGTTGTTTCGCACACCGTGGAAACTTTCGGCACGGTGCGCAGGCGGGCGCGCACGCCGACCACTTGTTCCGCGCCGCGCGCAATGAGCTGGGCCATTTGCCGCGTCGCGCCGTGCTGGCTGTAATACAGTACGAGAATTTCTTTGTCGGTTATCATAGGCGAATTATAAGGAAATGGCCGGGACATGCGAAAAAATTTTCACGATATTCTGACTTTGATCCGTTTTATTGTGGCACGTTTTGCGCAGGATCGCTGCGCGCAAACTGCTGCGAGTTTGACCTTTACCACGCTGTTGGCGCTGGTTCCGATGGTAACCATCGCGTTGGCTGTATTTTCGGCTTTTCCGGTATTCGAGGATTTTTCGGCACAAATTAAAATTTATCTGCTGAATAATTTGATGCCGGATAATGCCGGAAAAATTATCACCCAGTATATGCAGCAATTTGCCGATAGCGCGGCACGTCTCACCGCTGTAGGTATTGTTTTTTTAACGGTCACCGCGATGCTGATGATGCTGACCATAGACAAGGCGTTTAACGTTATCTGGCGGGTAACCCGACCCCGCCCTCTGGTCAAACGTCTGGTGATCTACTGGGCCGTACTGACTCTTGCCCCGTTGTTGATAGGGGCGAGTTTGTCGCTGACCTCGTGGCTGGTTGGGTTGTCCATGGGCCACGTCAAATATGTACCGCCATTCGGTGTCGTGATGCTGAAAACATTGCCGGTATTGTTTGCGACCCTGGCATTCGCACTGTTGTTCCGGCTCGTGCCGAACCGCTATGTGCCATGGACACACGCACTGATTGGCGCATTGTTTGCCGCTGTGGTGTTCGAGACCATGAGCCGGGTATTTGGCTATTTCATCAGCCATTTCACCACTTACACATTGGTTTATGGCGCGTTCGCCAGTGTGCCGATTTTCTTGATGTGGATTTATTTGTCCTGGTTGACCATTTTGTTTGGTGCCGTCATCGCCGCATCACTTTCACATTGGCGCACTCCTGCGGCACAACACTTTGCGCCTGCCGCCCAGTTGCTGGATGCCCTGCGCGTGTTGCAAATCATGGCAAACGGTTTCCAGCAGGGCAGGGTGAGTGCCTTGCCTGAGCTATCCAAGTCTTTGCGTCTCGGCTATGACGCGCTGGAAAAAATCCTCGAGGATCTGGCGGGTGCCGATATGGTGCGTAAAGTGGAGGGAAGCGGATGGTTGTTGATGCGCGATGTAAACCATATCCGAGCCACCAAATTATTGCACTTGTTCGTGCTGGATCGTGGCGCATTACCCGCCAGGCAGAATGACGATCCATTGCAGCAATGGCTTGCAGTTTGCGCCCAGCAGTTTGATCAAAACACGGACATCACGCTGCGGGAACTGTTTGCGCGACAAGCCGCCTGAATGCTTGCCTGATGTGATTAATTGCGCTTTAATGCGCGGCGATTTTGACGCCGCAACTTGGGAGAAATGATGAAACGTTTGCAATCCCTTTTTAAGGGCATTATGTGGAGCAGTCCATCGGTGGTTATCTTAACGGTGATTTGTTGTCTGCTGGTCGGTTTGGGGACTTATTACATGGCGACTGTGGATGCGATGAATTCGTCTCTGGATGGCAGCTGGATCTGGTTTTTGGGGGCAACGATTGCGTTTATCGCACTGGGGCTGTATTTCGGACATGGCGATCAACGAGATCAGAGCAAACAGGGAATCAGTCCTGATGCGCCCGAACAACATGAACTTTGACACTATGAGACTCAGGGCGGGCAGTTTGCGCGGTGGAGCGTTCGCTGTTTTGCTGGCTTGTTCATGGCTTAGCCATGCTGCGGATTTTTCGCTGGAGGATATGCAGGGCAAAACACATCGCTTGGCAGATTATCGTGGCAAGTGGGTACTGGTGAATTTTTGGGCAACTTGGTGTCCGCCGTGTCTGGACGAAATACCCGAACTGATCAGCTTGCATAACGCGCATCAGGATAAGGATTTGCTGGTGATCGGCGTTGCGATGGATTCAGGCTCGAGCAGGAAAGTCGCCGACTTTGCCCTGGCTCATGGCATCAGCTATCCGGTGGTGATGGGCAATCGCAAGATCACTGCCCAGATCGGCGCGGTAGAGGTTCTGCCGGTGAGCTATTTGTATAACCCCAAGGGCGAGCAGGTGAGCTACCAGACGGGTGAAGTGACGCGCGCAAGCGTCGAAGCTTATATCAAGAAAAAATAGATCAAGCAGCCAAATAGATCAATTGGCCGAGTAGTAGTTGCCGGCCGTGCGGCGCGGGATGGCCCAGTGGTTGCGCCAGGCGGCGCGCACCAGATTAGGATATCCCGGCTTGCCTAAAGTACCGTTGTAACGCCCTAGGGCGCGATACAAATTGCCTTTTTCGATATCCAGATAATGACGCAGGATGGTACAACCGTAGCGCAGGTTGACGCGCAGATGAAACAGATTTTGTTCTTTCGTGCCGATTTCATTTACCCAGAATGGCATCACCTGCATATAGCCGCGCGCTCCTACCTTGGATACGGCGTACTTTTTGAAACCGCTCTCGACTTCGATTAGGCCCAATACCAGTTCCGGATCAAGACCGGCGCGAGTAGCTTCGTAATGCATGGTCTTGAGAAAATCTCTGCGGTATTCAGCATCAGGCAAGTTTTTTTGCAAACGAAGCGACATTTTATTCAGCCAGAAGTCTGCTTCATACTGCGAGGCGAAGGCGAGTTTGGGCGAAGCCTGATCGGACACGCTGCGCTGCAACACCGCGCGCACACTGGCGGAAAGCGGCGTGTAGATCTGCCCGCCAGCCTGTGCAGCACAGGCGAACAACATCCCCGCCATGCACAGCGGCAGGGCGAGATAGCGTGAAAAAGGTTGCCTGATTATTCGCATAACCTTGATTTTACGAACTCCAGCGCATTTTGCAAGGGGATGGTTTGTGCGGCAGCATCGCGTCGTCCCTGATATTCCAGCATACCGTCTTTCAAACCGCGCTCACCAATGACGATGCGATGCGGAATGCCGATCAACTCCATATCGGCAAACATCACGCCGGGACGTTCATCGCGGTCATCCAGTAGCACTTCGATACCGGCGGTTTGCAGTTCGGCATACAATTTTTCCACGGCATTGTGCACCGCTACACTCTTGCCCATGCCGATCGGCACGATGGCGATCTGGAACGGTGCCATCGCAGCCGGCAGCATGATGCCGCGCTCGTCGAAATTCTGCTCGATGGCGGCAGCGACGATGCGCGACACACCGATGCCGTAGCAGCCCATCTCGATCAGTTGCGCTTTGCCTTGCGCGTTTAAATACGTGGCTTTCATAGCCTCGGCATATTTGGTGCGCAACTGGAAAATATGGCCGACTTCGATGCCGCGACAAATTTCCAGCGTGCCTTTGCCGTCTGGAGACGGGTCACCCGTAACGGCATTGCGAATGTCTGCCACCAGGTCAGGTTCTGGCAGGTCGCGCGCCCAGTTCACTCCGGCGGTATGGAACTTGGGTTTATTTGCACCCACAACAAAATCGCTCATGGCCGCCACAGTTCGGTCGGCAATGATGCGAATCTTTGCTCGATCGACACCGACCGGACCGAGGAAGCCCGCTGGGCAATTGAAGAAAGTGCGGATTTCATCTTCCGTCGCAAAGCGGAAATTGCCGAGACCTGGCAACTTGCTTGCCTTAACTTCATTCAGGTTGTGATCACCGCGCAACAGCAGAATGTGCAGCGTGTCAGCCGCCATCAGTGCCAGCAGTTTTACGGTACGTTGCAAGGGAATTCCCAATAGTTCGGACACCTGCGAGCAGGTGGTTTGCTTGGGGGTCTCCACATTTCGCATCGCCTCTAATGGTGCTGCACGCGCCACAGTCGGCGCTACGGCTTCCGCCAGTTCCACATTCGCTGCGTAATCGGAAGTGGGGCAGTAGGCCAGTGCGTCCTCACCCGAGTCCGCCAGCACATGGAACTCATGCGAACCGCTACCGCCGATCGCGCCGGTATCCGCCGCGACGGCGCGGAATTTCAGGCCGAGGCGGGTGAAAATGCGCGAGTAAGTTTCATACATGACGCGGTAAGTTTGCTCCAGGCTCGCATAATCGGCATGAAAGGAATAAGCATCCTTCATCAGGAATTCGCGTGCCCGCATCACACCAAAACGCGGGCGCACTTCGTCACGAAACTTGGTTTGAATCTGGTAAAAATTGACCGGCAATTGCCGATAACTGCGAATCTCGCGGCGCGCGATGTCGGTGATGACTTCTTCGTGGGTCGGGCCGAAGCAGAATTGATTGTCGTGCCGGTCTTTTATTTTCAGCATCTGTAGGCCAAACACATCCCAGCGTCCGGTTTCCTGCCACAGTTCGGCGGGTTGTATGGCGGGCATCAGCAATTCGATCCCGCCGCTGCGATCCATTTCTTCGCGCACCATGTTTTCCACCTTGCGCAACACGCGCAAACCCAGCGGCATCCAGGTATACAGGCCGCTGGCCAGTTTTTTGATATAGCCCGCGCGCATCATCAGTTTGTGGCTGGCGAGTTCGGCTTCGGAGGGAGCCTCTTTGAGAGTGGAAATGAAAAATTGCGAAACGCGCATAGTAAATACGACCTGATTATTGTTTTGAGTTTTTAATTTTACAGGGAATGCCCGCATTCCGATATGTTAAGGAGCTTCCGTACGGTTGATTCGCTTTTCATTGAAGGGGAAATGTGAAAGAATCCGGCTATTGAAATTAACTGAATAGAGTGACAAATGATAGACCGAGACGGCTACCGCCCGAATGTCGGCATTATCATCACGAATGACAGGAATCAGGTGCTTTGGGGCAAGCGGGTGCGGCAGCATGCATGGCAGTTTCCGCAGGGTGGCATCCAGCATGGCGAGACCCCGGAGCAAGCGATGTATCGCGAGTTGCACGAAGAAGTTGGCTTGATGCCGGAACATGTAAAAATACTCGGACGCACCCGGGACTGGATGCGTTATGAGGTTCCGCAGAGTTGGAGCAAGCGTGAATCGCGCGGTGGTTATCGCGGACAAAAACAGATCTGGTTCTTGTTGCGTCTGGTTGGTCGTGATTGTGATGTCTGTTTGCGCGCCAGTACGCATCCGGAGTTTGATGCGTGGCGTTGGAATAATTACTGGCTGGACATCAGCGCCGTGATCGAATTCAAGCGTGAGGTTTACACCATGGCACTCAACGAGTTGGCCGGCTACCTTCCGGCACCTAGGAATAATCCCGCCTATCTGCAACACCTGCACAGGTAATTACCAATCACATTGAGGAGAAAAGTTTTGATTAAAGAATACAGCGCATTGCAATCTTCCCTGCTGAAAACGGGTTCTTCGTTTGTGCGACCGGTCCAAAAACTTCCGGAGCGGGTCAAGCTGAGCGATCCGGCAACGAGCGTGATGACAGATTTGACCAAGGTTTCGGTGGTGAGTGTGCGTGCCAAGACTTCGATGGATAAGGCCAATGCCAAGATGATCCGTTATGGTGTGCGTACGCTGTTGGTGCTGGATGACAACGATCAAGTGGCGGGCTTGTTGACGGCAAGCGATGTGTTGGGAGAGAAGCCGATGCGCTTTCTGCAAAACATGGGCGGCACTCATGCCGACATCATGGTGCGTGACATCATGACGACGCAACGCGACTTGGAAGTGCTGAAAATCGAGGATGTGCAAAATGCCCAAGTCGGGCAAATCGTCGCCAGCCTGAAGAAATCCCACCGGCAGCACGTGCTGGTGGCTGCTGAAGGTGCGGATGGCAAGCAAGCCGTGTGCGGTTTGTTCTCCATTACCCAGATCGCCCGTCAGTTGGGTGCTCAAGTACAAAGTTTTGAATTAGCACATACCTTTGCCGAAATCGAGGCAGTGATCGCGCGCGGCTAAAAATCCAGATTTCATCCCAACTACTGCGTTGCGTAAAAAATTTCTTGCTGACATATAACCCATATGCTGCGCGGCAAAACGAAGTTTCAGTGTAGGGTAACCTTTAGGTTAGCCGGAACTAAAATTTTTTTCGCGCCTTGCATTTGGGCGAACTCTGAATTTTTAGAGGTGCTTTAATGTTTACCGGTGCTGCCGAATCCGCCGCTGCCGCGCCCGCTCAACGGAAATTCCTCCACGATATTAAACCTGGCTTGCATGATGGGCACAATCACCAGTTGCGCCATGCGCTCCATCGGCATCAGCGTGAAAGGAATCTGGCTGCGGTTCCACAGCGAGACGAAAATCTGCCCTTGATAATCCGAGTCGATCAGGCCGACCAGGTTGCCCAGCACGATACCGTGCTTGTGTCCCAAGCCGGAACGCGGCAAAATCATTGCGGCATAGCCCGTGTTGCCCAAATGAATGGCGATGCCGCTGGGGATGAGCTCGCACTGCTTGGGTTGAATCACCATATTGTGTTCGATGCACGCGCGCAAATCGATCCCCGCTGAACCGGCCGTCGCATAACCAGGCGTATTTTCATGCAGGCGATGATCGAGAATTTTGACATCTATGGAAATATGTTCAGTTGGGGAGATGGGTTCCGTTGGGGCAATGGGTTTCATTTCAGTACTCCCTTATTGCGTTGTGCGATGCGCTGCATCAATAGTCTTGCCAGCGTGAGTTTATCGGCGCGCGGCAGGGTTTGTCTGCCGCTGTCATCGAATAACACCAGTTCGTTGTCGTCGCTGCCGACGGCCTGCTGCACCAAATTGCCTACCAGCAAGGGCAGTTTTTTCGCGCGGCGTTTTTGTTCGGCATATTCCGCGAGATTCTCGCTTTCCGCTGCAAAACCCACGCAGAATGGCGGATTGCTGAGGTTGGCGACATACGCCAGAATGTCCGGGTTGGGGACGAGTTCCAGCGTAAGATTATTCGCGCTCTTCTTGAGTTTTTGCTCGGACGGTTGAGCGACACGGTAATCGGCCACCGCCGCTACGCCAATAAAAATATCGCAATTGCCAACATGCTGCTTGACCGCCTCGAACATTTGCTCGGCACTCTGCACATCCACGCCTTGCACGCCTTGCGGCTTGGCCAGCGCGGTCGGCCCGGATACCAGCACCACGCTTGCACCCAGTTCCAGCGCGGCTTGCGCGATGGCATAGCCCATCTTGCCGGAGCTGCGATTGGTGATGCCGCGCACCGCGTCTATCGCCTCGTAGGTAGGGCCGGCAGTGATCAGGATATTTTTGCCGGATAGTTTCTTGGGCAGCGACTGTATCTGCCCCCTCTCTTGTCCCTGTACGGGGAGGGTTGGGGCGGGGGAGCTCACTTTCAGTGTTTTAGCAGTCTGTAAAAATGCCGCAATGTCCCGCGCCAATTGAGCCGCTTCCAGCATCCGCCCCATGCCTTCTTCCCCGCAGGCTTGCACACCACTATCCGGCCCCAGCACCTGCACATCATCGGCTATCAGTTGCGCGATGTTGCGCTGCGTCGCGGCATTCGCCCACATCTGTTTATTCATCGCCGGGGCCAGCAGCAGCGGGCAATCGCGCGCAAGGCACAGGGTGGACAGTAAATCATCCGCCAGCCCGTGCGCCAGCTTGGCGATGAAATCGGCACTCGCGGGTGCGATCACAATCGCATCGGCAGTGCGGCTCAGATTGATATGCGCCATGCTGTTCGGCACATTCGCATCCCACTGGTCGGCGAACACCGGTTTGCCGGACAAACCCTGCATCGTGGTCGGCGTGATGAAATGGCAAGCTGCCTCGGTCATGACGACCTGCACCTCGATGCTCTGCCGGATCAGCAAACGCAGCAATTCCGCCGCCTTGTAGGCTGCGATGCCGCCGGTGACGCCTAAAATTATGCGGCTCCCCAGAATTATCGGGTTCGTAGGCGCGATGCATTTTATCTTTTCTTGTTCCATAATGCTGCGCATCTTAACAAGAAATAGCCCGTCCGGGCTGGGAGGATATTATGGCAATCACAGACTGGCCAGAAGGAGAGCGACCGCGCGAGAAACTTCTAACCCGCGGTGCGGCATCGCTTTCCGATGCCGAGTTGCTGGCAATTTTTTTGCGTACCGGGGTGACAGGCAAAAGTGCGGTGGATCTGGCGCGCGAGTTGCTCAACAAGTATGGAAACCTCACGCAGTTATTCGCTGCCAGCGAGGCAGATTTCTGTGAGGTGCACGGCCTGGGGCAGGCCAAGTATGTGCAGTTGCAAGCGGTGCTGGAAATGTCGCGGCGTGCGCTCAAAGAGGAGTTGCAACGCGGCGACGCGCTCAACTCGCCGCGTGCGGTGCGCGATTATTTGCAGCTGTTGTTAGGCGCGCGGCAGCAGGAAGTTTTTCTGGTGCTATTTCTCGATACCCAACATCGCGTGATCGCCTCGGAAGAATTATTCCACGGTACGCTCAGCCAAACCAGCGTGTATCCGCGCGAAGTGGTCAAGCGCGCATTGGCGCATAACGCTGCGGCTGTTATTTTTGCCCACAATCATCCTTCCGGTGTGGCCGAACCCAGCCAGTCAGATCAACTGTTAACTGATGCGCTCAAACAGGCATTGAATTTGGTGGATGTGCGCGTGCTGGATCACTTCATCGTGGGGACCGGAAAAATCTTGTCATTTGCGGAAAGAGGATTGATGTAGGTTAAATCCGTTTCGCCAACTCTGCCGCCTTGCCGATGTAGGTATCCGGCGACAGTTGCAGCAGGCGTTGTTTCTCCGCCTCTGGAATGTCCAGAGTGGCGATGAAGGCTTGCAGCGAAGTGCGGTTGATACCATCTTTGCCGCGCGTCAATTCTTTGAGCTTGTCGTAGGCGTTCGCGATGTTGTAACGTCGCATCACGGTCTGGATCGGTTCGGCCATCACTTCCCAGCTTGCATTCAGATCGTCCGCGATGCGCTGCGGATTAGCTTCCAGTTTGTTCAAGCCTTTTAAGCAAGACTCATAGGCGAGCAGAGTGTAGCCCAACGCTACGCCCATGTTGCGCAACACCGTGGAGTCGGTCAGGTCACGTTGCCAGCGCGAGATCGGTAGTTTTTCGGAAAGGTGGCGCAATAGCGCGTTGGCCAAGCCGAGATTCCCTTCGGAATTTTCGAAGTCGATCGGGTTTACTTTATGTGGCATGGTCGAAGAGCCGACCTCGCCCTTGACTACTTTCTGTTTGAAATAACCGAGTGAGATGTAGCCCCAGATGTCGCGGTTCAAGTCAATCAGGATGGTGTTGATGCGCGCATAGGCATCGAATAGTTCTGCCATGTAATCGTGTGCTTCGATCTGGGTGGTGTAGCGGTTGAAGATGATGCCGCGTGCGGTGACGAAACGCTGTGCGAAGCCTTCCCAGTCCACCTTGGGATAGGCGGCCAGATGCGCGTTGTAGTTGCCCACCGCGCCGTTGATTTTGCCGAGGATTTCCGTGCTGGCCAGGCGTTGTTCGGCGCGGCGCAAACGATGTACCACGTTGGCCATCTCCTTGCCCAGCGTGCTTGGCGTGGCGGTCTGTCCGTGGGTGCGGCACAGCATCGGCAGGTCGGCCAGTTGATGGGCGATGTTTTGCAGCCGGGTGGTGAGCACATTCAGCGTCGGTAGCATCACCGCATCGCGCGCCCCCTTGAGCATCAGCGCGTGGCTGAGGTTGTTGATGTCTTCCGAGGTGCAGGCGAAATGGATGAATTCCAGCGCCTTGGCCGTTTCCGGATTCACCGCAAGTTTTTCGCGCAACCAGTACTCGACGGCTTTTACATCGTGGTTGGTAGTGGTTTCGATGGTCTTGATCGCGAGCGCATCGGCCTCACAAAAATTGGCATTGAGCGCGTCCAGTTGCGCGATGGTCGCGGCGGAGAACGGCGGAATTTCGGCGATGTCAGTCTGCGCGCTGAGTGCCTTGAGCCATTCGATTTCGATCAGCACGCGGAAACGGATCAAACCGAATTCGCTGAAGTAATTGCGCAAGGCATCCACCTTGCCGTGATAGCGACCGTCCAGCGGGGAGAGGGCGGAAAGTTTGGTGAGGGTGGTCATGGCAACACCTTGCAACGGAAAGC
>JAYVKW010000082.1:0-7992 GCA_043768015.1 Gallionella sp. | reverse complement strand
ATACATCGATTCAGAAGTGCTGGAGACCACGGGAACACAAGGCCTGGCACACTTCGATGCGATACTGGTTCCGGGTGGATTCGGACTGCGCGGCACGGCAGGGAAAATTTCTGCGATTCGTTTTGCGCGCGAAAACAAAGTGCCTTATCTCGGTATCTGCCTGGGGATGCAACTCGCTGTGATCGAGTATGCGCGGCATGTCGCGGGCATGTCTGATGCAAACAGCACCGAATTCGATCTGGAAACCGAACATCCGGTGGTCGCGCTGATCACCGAATGGCGCGACCGCGACGGCAAGGTCGAGACACGCAGCCATAATTCTGATCTGGGTGGCACCATGCGCCTCGGCTCGCAACGCTGCCCGATCAAATCCGGCACACTGGCGCAGCGCATTTACGGTGATGACGTGAACGAACGGCATCGCCATCGCTATGAAGTCAACAACCATTACGTGCCTGCGCTGGAAAAAGTCGGGCTGATTATTTCTGCGCGCACACCCACCGAAAACTTGCCGGAGATCATGGAATTGCCGCAGTCCATGCATCCGTGGTTTGTCGGCGTACAATTCCATCCCGAGTTCACCTCCACCCCGCGCACCGGGCATCCATTGTTCAAGGCCTTTGTGGAAGCGGCTTTGCTGCACCAGAAGACAGAGTACAGAGGACAGAGGACAGAGGTGACGGCATGAAACTCTGCAACTTCCAAGTTGGCCTGGATCAGCCATTGTTCCTGATCGCCGGACCCTGCGTGATCGAATCGCAGCAAATGGCTTTGGATACCGCCGGGCAGTTGCAAGAAATCTGCCGCGAATTGAATATCCCGTTCATCTACAAATCTTCTTACGACAAAGCCAATCGCAGTTCCGGCAAATCGTTTCGCGGCTTTGGCCTGGATGCCGGATTAAAAATCCTCAGCGAAGTGAAAGCGCAGTTGGGCGTGCCGGTGTTGACCGACGTGCATTCGATAGAAGAAATTGCGCCGGTCGCGGCGGTGGTCGATGTGCTGCAAACTCCCGCCTTCCTTTGTCGGCAGACCGATTTTATCCATGCTGTGGCACGCTGCGGCCGCCCGGTGAATATCAAGAAGGGGCAATTTTTGTCCCCCTGGGATATGAAAAACGTCGTGGATAAGGCGCGCGAGGCCAGCGGCGCGGACAACATCATGGTGTGCGAACGCGGCGCGTCATTCGGTTACAACAATCTGGTGTCGGACATGCGTTCGCTGGCGGTGATGCGCAACACCGGTTGTCCGGTGGTGTTCGATGCCACGCACTCGGTGCAGTTGCCGGGTGGACAGGGGACGGTCAGCGGCGGACAGCGCGAGTTCGTGCCGGTGCTGGCGCGCGCGGCGGTGGCGGCGGGGGTGTCAGGTTTGTTCATGGAGACGCATCCGAACCCGTCCAAAGCATTATCCGATGGCCCGAACGCCTTTCCGCTCGGGCATCTCAAGGCGTTGCTGCAAACGCTGAAAGTGCTGGATGAAACGGTCAAGCGACAAGGCTTGATCGAAGAAAAGATTGATTTGAAGAACGTCTAAAAGAAGGAAGAAGGAAAAAAGTATGAGCGCAATTGTTGATGTGATCGCCCGCGAGATTCTGGATTCGCGCGGCAACCCTACCGTGGAAGCGGACGTATTGCTGGAGTCGGGTGTGATGGGACGCGCCGCCGTGCCGTCCGGTGCGTCCACCGGCGAGAAGGAAGCGATGGAATTGCGCGATGGCGACAAGCAACGCTATCTGGGCAAGGGTGTGCTGAAGGCGGTGGAATATGTGAATACCGAAATCGCCGAAGCGATCATCGGGCTGGATGCCGCCGAACAGGCTTTCATCGATCAAACCATGATCGAACTGGATGGCACAGAAAACAAGTCACGCCTCGGCGCGAATGCGATTCTGGCGGTGTCGATGGCAGTGGCGCGTGCCGCAGCCGAGGAAAGCGGTTTGCCGCTATACCGTTATCTGGGCGGCTCCGGCAAGATGGAAATGCCGGTGCCGATGATGAACATCATCAACGGTGGCGCGCACGCCAACAACAACATCGACATGCAGGAATTCATGATCATTCCGGTCGGCGCGCCTAATTTCCGCGAGGCAGTGCGTTACGGTGCGGAAGTGTTCCACGCGCTGAAAAAACTGATCGATGAAAAAGGCATGCCGACGACCGTGGGCGATGAGGGTGGCTTTGCGCCTAATCTGGCGAGCAATGAAGCCGCGCTGAAATTGATCGTGGAAGGCATTGAGGCGGCCGGTTATGTGCCGGGCGCGGATGTGGCGATCGGCGTGGATTGCGCCAGTTCGGAGTTTTACAAGGATGGTCTGTACCACCTCGATTCCGAAGGCTTGAAACTGACCTCGGCGCAGTTCGTCGATTATCTCGCCAACTGGACGGACAAATATCCGCTGGTCAGTATCGAGGACGGCATGAGCGAACACGACTGGGGCGGCTGGAAATTGTTGACTGACCGCCTGGGCAAATCGATTCAGATCGTGGGCGATGATGTGTTCGTCACCAACACCAGAATCTTCCGCGAAGGCATCCGTCAGGGTTTGGCGAATTCGATTCTGATCAAGGTCAACCAGATCGGCACCTTGACCGAAACCTTTGCGGCGATCGAGATGGCCAAACGCGCCGGCTACACCGCCGTGATTTCCCATCGTTCCGGCGAGACTGAGGACTCCTTCATCGCCGACCTTGCGGTAGCGACCAACGTGATGCAAATCAAGACCGGTTCGATGTCGCGCTCTGATCGCATGGCGAAATACAACCAACTGTTGCGCATCGAAGAAGACCTGGGCGACACTGCCTCTTATCCGGGACGCGACGCGTATTATCAGTTGGGCTGATGCGTGCGGTCACACTGATACTGGTCGTTCTGTTGCTGCTGTTGCAGTACCCGCTGTGGCTGGGCAAGGGCAGCTGGTTGAAAGTGTGGGACCTGCATCGTCAAGTTGAAGCGCAACAGCAAATCAATCAGCAGACTCAAACGCGCAATGCAGTGCTGGATGCCGAGGTGCGCGATCTCAAGCAAGGCACGGCAGCCATCGAAGAACGTGCGCGCAGCGAGCTGGGCATGATCAAACGCGACGAAGTGTTCTACCAGATTCTGGAAAATCCATCCTCACAAATGACTGGGAAGCAGTCGGTCGTCCCGTCCACCTCTGCTGTTTCCGGTTTGGCCAAATAAATTTCAATCCTGTTTCGATGGCCAATGCAAGTTGTGAATTGCGGGCGGGCATCGGTCAGTTACAATACGCCAGCCGCAACATGTTGAGCGAGCATTGAAAAACGAAAAAATCCAGCGGGCTTTTCCGCTGAATTTTTTCGTTTTAATTGTGGAGTTAAGTAACATTTCGTGGAGGTCGGATTCTGGCTTGATGGCATCCTGACTAGGCTTGGGGCAATTCAAGCTTAGATTAGATAGGTGGTAGTCTAATCGGATGAAAAATCTCTATTCTATTTGCTCGCCCACATGCAAAAACACGGTCTAACAGCAGCAGGTACGGCACGTTGGCACTACAGTTCTTGCGGATCAAGCGCAATATAGAATGAAAAACCTCCACGAAATGTTACTTAACTCCAAACCTTAGTGGTTTTTTTGTCTTTCACTTCGCCTTCGATGGTTTGCCCGCCTTCTTTAATTTGCCTGCTTTCTTTAGCTTGGGCGGTTTTATCCTCGGAGCGCATGCCTTCTTTGAAGTCCTTTACTGCCCCGCCCAGGTCGCTGCCCATGTTACGTAATTTTTTGGTGCCGAAGATCAACACAACCACCAACAATACGATCAGCCAATGCCAGATGCTCAATGAACCCATAATTTTCTCCTTGAAAGAATCAGCAAAAGATCAATGCAGATCGCTCGCCAGTGAATCGCGCACCGTATTCGGTATTTCCACTTCTTCGCGGTAATCGGGGTGGGCTATGCCTGCCCGAACGACCGCGCCCTTCTTGATTGCGGTGACCATTTCCGGTGTGAATTCGAAGCGCAGGAAGTGTACCGCAGAGGTCTTGTCTGCGGTCTCTCGATCCATATCCTCGTTGGCGATGGCATAAACCTTGCCGTATCCATCAGCCTGTACCCAGACGGCCTTTTCGATGCCGATCAGGCGGGCAAGAGCTGCGCGACGCTCATCCACGTCCTCGTACTCCAACATGAAAGTTGCCTTCCAGTTGCTGCCGTCGGGGATGAGGGGATTGTAGACGTCCAATTCCTGCTGAATACCCTCCGGCTCGAAGATGCGCTCCAGGCGCAGCATTTCCTGTACTTGGTATTGCATGGTGAGGCTGTCCTCGAAATACAGCGTCGCATGCGGGCCTATGGCCAGTCTGCGGTTTGCTTTGTGTTCCATGACCGCGGCACGGAACTCGGATCGGATGCGGGCGTAATGCTCCAGGCTCTTTAGTTTTTCGTGGGCTAATCGCATGATCGTTTTTCTTCCTGTTCAAATTTGGTAAGCCTTGCGCAGCAAGGTGATCGGGTGTTCCGGTGCGCGGCCATCCTTGAGACCGTTTTCGATATGGTGACCGGCCATGGCACAGTCGCTGCCGTAATGTTGTGCCCCCGCTTTCCTTACTCGTTCCACCACCGGCTTGACGATCTTCATCGCCGCTTCGTGGAACTCCTTTTTTACGGCATAGGTGCCATCATGGCCGGAACAACGCTCGATGATTTCCACTGTAGTGCCGGGTACCAGTGACAAGGCTTCGCGGGTTTTCTGGCCGATGTTCTGCACGCGTTGATGGCAGGCGGCGTGATAGGCCACTTTGCCCAACGGTTGTTTGAAGTCAGACCTGAGTTTGCCTTCCTTGTGGCGCAACATCAGATATTCGAAGGGGTCGAAAAAAGCCTCTTTCACTTTCTGCACTTCGGGATCGTCAGGGAACATCAGCGGCAGTTCCTGCTTGAACATCAGCACGCAGGAGGGAACCAGGGCGGTCAGATCCCAGCCTTCATCGACGAGTTTGGCGAGCACCGGAATGTTGTACTCCTTGGCTTTCTCCACCGCGTCCAGATTGCCCAACTCCAGCTTGGGCATGCCGCAGCAGCGTTCCTGTTCAGCCAGAGTCACGGGAATGTCGTTGTGTTCGAAGACCGCGACCAAGTCCTCGCCCGGTCCCGGTTCGTTGCGGTTCATGTAGCAGGTGGCGAACAAGGCGATTCTGCCCCTAGTTTTTCCGGTCGGTTCAGCCTGGTTAGAACTGCGATGTCCGGAAAGGCGGCTGCGCAGTGAGTTGCTATGGAATTCCGGCAACCAAGCCTCGGCATGGATACCCGCCACGGCCTCTAGTCCTTTGCGCGCAATGCCGATCTTGTTGACCGCATTTACCACCTGGGCTACCACCGGGATACCCGCCAAGCTGCCGACGGTGTCGGTGCTGGTCAGTATCCGGTCGCGCAGCTTCACGTCGCCCTTCTGGTACTTTACCGCCTTGGCTCTAAGCATCAGGTGAGGAAAGTCCACGTTCCACTCGTGCGGCGGCACATAAGGACACTTAGTCATGTAGCAGAGATCGCAGAGGTAACAGTGATCTACGACCTTCGCGTAATCTGCCTTGGGGATACCATCTACTTCCAAGGTGGGGGATTCGTCCACCAGGTCGAACAGCGTCGGAAATGACTGGCACAGACTGACGCAGCGGCGGCAACCGTGGCAGATGTCGAAAACCCGTTCCATCTCCTTGAACAACGATTGCTCGTTGTAAAAATCCTGATTCCTCCAATCCAATGGATGACGGGTAGGGGCTTCAAGATTACCTTCACGGGTCGGGGCGGCCATGGCGTCGTTCTAAATCAGGGGGAATTGGCCGCAGGCAACACGGCCGGATCAAGGTTCTGGATCAGGGTTCAGGCAATGAACTCGTTGAGAGCCTTCTGATAGCGGTTGGCGTGAGAACGCTCCGCCTTGGCCAGGGTTTCGAACCAGTCGGCGACCTCGTTGAAGCCTTCCGCCCGCGCGGTCTTGGCCATGCCTGGGTACATGTCGGTGTACTCGTGGGTTTCGCCCGCTACCGCGCTTTTCAGGTTGTTCTCCGTGCCGCCAAATGGCAAGCCGGTGGCAGGGTCACCGCACTGTTCCAGATACTCCAGATGACCGTGTGCATGGCCGGTCTCGCCCTCGGCGGTGGAGCGGAACAGGGCTGATACATCGTTGTAGCCTTCGACGTCGGCTTTGCCTGCGAAATAAAGATAGCGGCGGTTGGCCATGGATTCACCCGCGAAGGCGTCCTTCAGGTGTTGTTCGGTTTTGCTGCCTTTTAATTTCATGGTGTTCACCTCACAATGTAAATATCAACTATCGATCAAGTGATCATTAAGTCACGGCGCGCAGCATACTATCTTGCTCATATTGCATTGAGTAAATTCTTTAGATGGCTTCGATTCGCGGAATAGATTGAACTGAAAGTGTCTTTAAATTCACTTCACTGCCAAAGTCTCCGGCGGTAATAGATCCTTCAAGAACTTCGCCAGACTTTTCATGGTGGGTGCTATGGGTGAGCGCCGCCGCCAAACCAATCCGATGTTGCGAGAAGCGCCGGGGGAGGCAAGCGGACGCAGTGCGACACGGGTGCCGAGGTCGTGAGATTGCATACCGGCCAGTGCCGGAATCAAAGTGACCCCCAGCCCCATGCCGACCATCTGGCGGAGGGTTTCCAGGCTGGTAGCACGAATTTCCTCATTGTCGAGTTCCGCCAGACGGCAAGCTTCCAGAGCCTGATTACGCAGGCAGTGTCCTTCTTCCAGCAAAAACAGACCGGCACGAACCAACTCGTCGATATGTATTTCTGCTGCTGCGGCCAAGGGATGGTTGGCAGGTACGGCGGCCAAAAACGGCTCGCAGAATAGCGGCACGATTTCCATGGCCGGGTCGTCGACTGGCAAAGGCAGAGCCAGCAGACCCGCATCCAGCTTTCCTTCGGTCAAGTGGGCAAGCACATGGGGTGTCATTTCCTCGCGCAGCAACAGGCGTAATTTGGGGAAGTGCTCATGTACCAGGGGCAGGACATGGGGCAGGTAATACGGCCCCAGCGTAGGGATCACGCCGAGATGAATGGCGCGAACCATAGGGTCTTTGATCTGCCGGGATAGTTCGGAAATTCGGTTGGCTTCTTCGATGATGCGCCGGGCAGAATCCACGATTTCGCGGCCGGCTGGCGTGAGCGCCACGCATTTCAGGCTGCGATCGAACAAGGCGATGCCGAGATAATCCTCCAATTTCTTGATCTGGGTAGAAAGCGTGGATTGGCTGACGAAGCAGACCTCGGCCGCATGGCCGAAATGTCCGGCATCTGCCAGTGCTACTACATAGCGCAATTCTTGCAGAGTCATGGTTTGCCTTATATAAAATGGATTGGATGATTCCATGCTGTTCATTTGATAAGTATAACGAGCCCAATTATGAGGGACGTTATTGATGTGCGCTGATATGAATAATCCGTGAACCTCAACAAATTTCCCCAAATCTATTTACATTATCGATGAGTGGACAAGGATGCGCGATTGATTCTATAAATGGTTTAGATTCACAAAGTCTATTGTAATACTGCTACTGCAGCTTTGGTACTTCAAGGTCTTTTTCGGGGATATCAGCACGTGATTGATTTTGTGAATAGCTGCGATTCATACAATCCGTTAGATTAATTTGCGTATTCGGCCTTAAATCAGCGCCGTTGACAGGCTGACAAAAACTCGAAGTTCAAGCCATCAGCAAGCTATGAAAATATGCAGGTCTTCAGTAGTAATCTAAAGTGTTTTCGGTGCCCGATAAATCAAAATAATCGGGTTTATTTCATGACAGAGGAGAAGAACAATGACTGACTTAGACAAGATGAGCAGGAGAGATTTTTTTACGATTACGGGCAAGGCTGGCTTGGCCACTTTGGCGGCAAGCGCAGTCGGTGTCAACTTCGGGATGGTGCAAGTGGCCGAAGCGGCAGTCGGCAAAGGTAAAGTAACACCTTTTCGTTTCGCGATACTGACCGACGCACATCTCTTCAGCC
>JAYVKW010000081.1:0-3870 GCA_043768015.1 Gallionella sp. | reverse complement strand
CTGGACGGACGCGATACTCCGCCTAAAAGTGCTGCCGCATCGTTGCAGCTATTGCAGGAAAAATGTGTGGCATTGGGCGTGGGACAAATCGCCAGCATTGTCGGGCGTTTTTATGTGATGGACAGAGACAATCGCTGGGAGCGGGTGCAACCTGCCTATGAATTGCTTACCGAGGGTCGTGCCGCATACACCGCGACAGATGCATTGACTGGCCTGGAACAGGCCTACACGCGTGGCGAATCCGATGAGTTCGTCAAGGCCACCGCAATTGTCCCTCAGGGTGCACCAGCCATTACCATGCAGGACGGCGATGTGGCGATATTCATGAATTTCCGCGCTGATCGTGCGCGCGAAATCACGCGCGCTTTAACCGATGAAACATTCCATGGATTTACCCGCGCGCACTTTCCCAAGCTGGCCAGTTTTGTCACGCTCAGCCGCTATGGCGAAGATTTCTTGTTGCCTTGCGCTTATACCCAAGAGCCTATTCACAACGGCTTCGGTGAATATATTTCCAACCTTGGATTAAAACAATTGCGCATTGCCGAAACAGAAAAATATGCCCACGTCACTTATTTTTTCAACGGCGGAAGAGAGCAGCCCTACCCCGGCGAAGATCGTATTCTGGTACCTTCGCCCAAGGTTGCTACCTATGACTTGAAGCCGGAAATGAGCGCATTCGAGGTGACCGATAAACTCGAAGCGGCGATCTTGAGCCGTCAATATCAAGCCATTATCTGCAACTACGCCAACGGCGATATGGTGGGACACAGCGGCAACATGGCGGCGGCCACCAAGGCCATCGAGGCGCTGGATGTGTGCATCGGACGTGTGGTCAAGGCAATGCAATCCATAGGCGGGGAAGTCATCATCACTGCCGATCATGGCAACGCTGAACAAATGATAGACCACGTCACACATCAGGCGCATACCGCGCATACGCTGAATCCGGTGCCATTCCTGTACATCGGGCGCAAAGCCAAGCTCAGCGATCATGGTGCACTACGCGATCTGGCACCCAGCCTGCTGGCCATGATGGGCTTGCCGCAACCGGCGGAAATGACTGGGCACAGCTTGATCCAGCTAGAGTGATTCTACTCGCGCGCTTGCTATCGCTGGTTTTATGCATCCTGACCCTGGCCGACGCGGCATACGCCAGCCAGCAGGAAGAGTTGGAAAATCTGCGCAAGCGCATCGCGGCTGTGCAGCACGACATGGACAAAACTAGCGAGTCAAAAGCCGAAGCGGCAGACGCGTTGCGTGATTCAGAACGCGCGATCAGCAACAGCAATCGCAAACTTGCCGAACTCGCCGCACTACAACATGCCGCAGATCAAAAATTCGGCAAGCTGCAAGGGCAGCAACAAAAACTGATTGCCAACATGGCGGGGCAACAGGCGCTGCTCGGCAGGCTGCTGTACCAGCAATACCTTGGCGGCAAGCAGGAATATCTCAAGCTGTTACTGAACAACCAGAACCCCAACCAAGCCGCTCGCGATCTTCGCTATTACCAATACATTGCCCGCAGCCGCGCAACCTGGCTCGCCACCTTGCGCGAAAATCTCGCCGCGCTGGATGTAATCAGTATGTCCACACGCGAACAGCGCACGGAACTGGCATCGTTACGCGCGGAACAAACGGCGCAAAAAAAGACACTGGAGAGAGAACAGCGTGCCCGGCAACGAATGCTGGGCAAAATCTCGCGGCAACTACACCAGCAACGCCGCGAGATTAGCCGCCTGCAACGCGACGAGAGCCGTCTCTCACAACTGGTCGACAAATTGACCAAAATGCTCGCGCAACCGAAATCGAAATCGCTGTTCCGCAATGACAACCTCCCGGACAATCGCTTCGATGGCAGTCCGTTTGACCAACTAAAAGGCAAGCTGGCGCTGCCGGTCAAAGGAGAGATCACCAATCGCTTCGGCACACCGCGACCCGATAGCACAGTGCAATGGAAGGGGCTGTTTCTTAGAACTTCCAGCGGGCAAGCTGTCAAAGCGATTGCCGCCGGACAAGTGGTGTTTGCAGACTGGCTGCGCGGCTTCGGCAACCTGCTTATTATCGATCACGGCCAGGGCTACATGAGCTTGTATGGCAACAACGAAACGCTCTACAAACAGGTCGGGGATGTGCTGCGCGGCGGCGATACCATTGCCGCAGTCGGGAATAGCGGCGGCAATGAGGATTTCGGTTTATACTTTGAACTACGCCATGAGAGCAAACCGCTCGATCCGATGAAATGGCTGGCAACAAAACAACATTGAGGGAATTATGCGTCTTCTAGGAAAAGTAAGTCTGCTGGAAAAAATGGGTTTGATCAGTTTGGGTTTGGTCGCAGGCGTGTCTGTCAGCCTGCATTTCGCAGCGGTAGCCGATAAGGAAACCGTCTCCACTCCGCTACCTATTGAGGAGTTGCGCGCGTTCTCCGAGGTGTTCGGTCGCATCAAGAGCGACTACGTCGAACCTGTCACCGATAAAAAATTAATCAATGACGCGATTGCCGGCATGTTGAACGGTTTGGATCCGCATTCAGCATATCTTGATGCAGATGCATTTAAAGAATTGCAGGTCGGCACACACGGCGAATTTGGCGGGCTTGGTATCGAGGTCGGCATGGAGGATGGCATAGTGAAAGTCATCTCCCCGATTGAAGATACTCCGGCCTATCACGCCGGCATCAAGAGCGGTGACTTCATCATCAAGCTGGATGATACGCTGATCAAGGGTATGGCTCTCAACGACGCGGTTAAACGTATGCGCGGCAAGCCGGGCAGCAAGATCGTTCTAACCATCATCCGCAAGGATGAGCCCAAGCCACTTGAAATTACCTTGGTACGCGCCGTCATCAAAGTGCAAAGCGTGAAGTCCAAACTGCTGGAGTCTGGCTATGGTTTTGTCCGCGTCACTCAATTCCAGGAAATGACCGGCCAAAATCTTGCCACTGCGCTGGAAAATCTGGTGAAGCAAAACAAGGAGCCCTTAAAAGGATTAGTGCTGGATTTGCGCAATGATCCGGGCGGACTATTGACGAGTGCTGTTGCCGTATCCTCCGCTTTTCTGCCCAAGGACGCACTGGTGGTTTACACCGAAGGCCGCACCGAAGAAGCCAAAATGCGCCTGACTGTCAACCCGGCAAATTATTTGCACAGCAAAGGTGAAAGTGATTATCTGCAACCCATACCTGATTCTATTAAAAGCGTCCCTATGGTTGTGCTGGTAAATGCCGGTTCCGCATCCGCATCGGAAATTGTTGCCGGTGCGCTGCAAGATCACAAGCGCGCAGTCATTATGGGCGTACAAACTTTCGGCAAAGGTTCGGTGCAAACTGTTTTGCCCTTAGGCAACAATACCGGCATCAAACTTACCACTGCGCGGTACTACACGCCAGGCGGCCGCTCCATACAGGCCAAAGGTATTGTGCCGGATATAGTTGTGGAAGACCCTGCTACAGCAGGACGTGACAGCGGGATATTTCGCCTGCATGAAGCTGACCTGGACAAGCATTTAATCAATGACAAAATTTCGGACGAAAAGCCTAGTCTCCCAAGTAAGGGCAAACAGCCTGCGCCCGATAGCAAAGAAGACACTTCGAAATTCATCCCTACGGAATTTGGATCGAAGAACGATTACCAGCTTAACCAGGCATTGAATCTCCTTAAAGGAATGCGGATACTACAGGGCAAATAATCTTGTTACCGCGAGATCAATATGATTGATTCAATTGAACTGAATAAACAGCGCGATATCATATTCAGTGCGAAACCTCCCGGACAGACAACTCGCGCCTATCAGCTTTTGTCCGGTCTGCCCGACTGCAAAGTTGAGTATGGCGACTCCCCGAATACATTGCGTGTCACTTACAACTTG
>JAYVKW010000080.1:0-7124 GCA_043768015.1 Gallionella sp. | reverse complement strand
CAACAAAGCTTTCGGGAATTCCGCCCAGGACGGTGTATTGGAGATGGTGAAACTATTCTCTCTCCGCATTGCCAATTCAGAACTCTCTCAAGATGCAGTAGATGGATTCAGAGAGTTGTTTTATTTATTCCTTTCTTCAATCCTTAAAGATTTAGAAAAAGTTAAGCTCGTTAATTAGATTTAGGGAGCGCCGCGTGTTTGCATAACTAAAAAAATGCTGGCTGAGTGCTGGCCTTTTTTATGTGACTACATACATCCGCCATTTGCATTGCCGGGCATGATTTAATTTGACCGTCTCTTTTGTGTCGGGAGCAGGCGCTTGCGAGTATCTTCAATGGGTGGGCAACTTGTTGCCCACCCGATTTTAAGGTTTTGGAATTTTGCTTTTCATCCCCTGTGCGCCGCCGAGTAGCGGAGGCGGGTCAGGAGATTTCGGCGAGGACTGTTTGAGCGCGTAGCGCGAGTTCCGCAGCTGCCTGACCAGTCGAGCAACGCAGGGTACCCCGCAGGGGCGGCAAACCGGGGCGATTTCTTTTGGTTACTTTTCTTGGCAAGACAAGAAAAGTGACTGGTAGAACTACTAGCCATCTGACTGGTGAAACAACTGTTATGACTACTAGCCATCTGACTAACCCAGCAAAAAACGCTGGGCAAGTCATTGGTTATAGCCAATCCACTAAGCCACCAAAGAACGGTGGCAAAGTGGCTGGTTATAACCCAGCAAACGACGCTGGGTAAGTCATTGGTTATAGCTGTCGGGCTACCCCCGGCAACCATGCGCATCGCTTCCTCCTGCTGAATGCGCGCGACACGATCATGCTGCACCGACAGTATTAAGGTTGCTTCCACCAGTCGGAAATGATGCTCCCCACGGCGGGATTGACCAGGTAGCCGTAGGAGCGATGGCTGTTAAGTCCTGCATCGCTGCGAAAGAAGTTGTAGATTCCATGGCTGTGATCTTCAATAGACTCGACTAAACTCAATTCCAGCATTGGGTGAAAGCTCTCTTTTAAATTCCGATTAAGCGCAGTAACGTCGCCCTCGGCTGACAAATTTATCCAGTGGCGAATCAGGTCGGGATAGCTTATTTCCCTATGACCATTCATACCCAGCAAGCGCCGTTTAATGTAATGCATGCCCAAGGGGCTGCCGAGAGTCAAGAAATCCACTTTACCTTTCACCCCTTCCTGACGTGAAAGTTCCCATAATGTATCGTAGGCAATGACAGAGCCGAGACTGTGTCCAATCAATAATACAGCATCTTGTTTCTCAAGCATGGGGCGTAGTGTCTGCTTTAATAATCCACGAACTTCGCTGGCAATATTATCGGTATTATTAAAATAGCGGCTAATTTCATTGGCGGTACTTCGCACTTCTTCGGGTAGCAATCGTATTAGCAATGGAATGTGATCCCCCAGCGTTAACAGGAAGCGGCTCAGCCATATATTCCAGGAATTGGCATCGCGGATGTCCCGCTCAGTGGGGCCATGTTTGTTGATAAGAGCATCAATCCATGGAATATCTCTGGTGATATCCTTATGCGCGTGGTAATAAAGGTAGTTCCAGCTAACAAGATGGAATTGCGAGTAGCTGGCCTGCAGTGTACCGGCCACAGCGCTATCAGCGCGGCGTACCCCTTCAACAAGGGTGCGCCAGAGTAATTCACGATGCAGTGCTGCCACAGGCTTGGGGTTCTTTCCAGGTACGTAGATAATCTGTTTTGCTGTCATCGTATGTTTGCCTGAATTTTCCATGGCTCACTGGCCGAGATGTTAGTTTGAAGTTATCTGGCTATCAGAAGGGGGATGGTTCGAGACAATCCAACTGCATAAGACTTCCATCTCTTCAGTCAGCTAAAGATGATTGGCCGATAAGCAACCCCCAGCACCACTAACTTTTCTACTCCGCCGTGGATGAGCAACATTACCACAGCATCTTAAAAAATAGAAAATATGGTGCCACAGAAAATATGAGGTCTACCATGCGATCCCTTCACTAGTCTTTGCTTTGCGGTATCATCGCGTCCTTGCAAATCTGCCATGCAGTTTTATCGTAATGTCTTCCGAAAATTTCATTGATCTTCCTCCTCTGCTCAGTGCGCGCGGCACGATCACGCTGCCCGGCTCGAAGAGCATTTCCAATCGCATTTTGCTGCTGTCTGCGCTGGCGCAGGGCACGACCGAGATACGCGATGTGTTGCTGTCGGATGACACCGAGCGCATGCTGAATGGCCTTCGCACACTGGGTATCGGCGTGGAGCAACTGGAGCCGCATGTGTTCCGCGTGCAGGGCTGCGGCGGGAATTTTAGCGAAACCCACTACGCGGGTTTTCCGGTCAAGCAGGCGGAGTTGTTCCTGGGCAATGCCGGAACCGCGTTTCGTCCGCTGACGGCGGCGCTGGCGTTGTCCGGTGGCGACTACAAGCTGTCTGGTACGGCGCGCATGCACGAGCGTCCGATAGGCGACCTGGTGGATGCGTTGCGCGAACTCGGCGCGGACATCGAATGCTTGGACAACGAGGGTTTTCCGCCGTTGCAGATCCATCCGGCGACGTTGACTGGAGTAGGCCGCGTCAGTGTGCGCGGCGATGTCTCCAGCCAGTTCCTCACCGCATTGCTGATGGCGTTGCCGCTGTTGGATAGAGAGGTTACGGTGGACGTGATCGGCGAGCTGATTTCCAAGCCTTATATCGAAATCACGCTGGCGATGATGGCGCGCTTCGGTGTGGTTGTGCGTCGTGATGGCTGGCGCAGTTTCACGGTGGCCGCGGGTAGTCGTTATAAATCACCCGGAATGATCTATGTGGAAGGCGATGCGTCGTCGGCCTCGTATTTTCTTGCGGCAGGCGCGATTGGCGGCGGACCGCTGCGCATCGAAGGCGTGGGCAGCGGCAGCATACAGGGCGATGTGCGTTTCGCAGATGCGCTGGCCTTGATGGGTGCGCAGATCGACATGGGTGAGAACTGGATGGAGGCACGAGCGCCTCTGTCCGGGAAACTCAAGGCAATCGATCTGGACTGCAATCACATACCCGATGCGGCGATGACGCTGGCGGTGGTCGCGCTGTTTGCCGAGGGCACGACCACGCTGCGCAACATCGCCAGCTGGCGCGTCAAGGAAACCGACCGCATTGCGGCGATGGCGACCGAGTTGCGCAAAGTGGGCGCGACGGTGGAGGAGGGCGCGGATTTTATTCGCATCACACCTCCAAAATTGCAAGCGAGCATCATGCAAAGATTACTGTCTTCGCTTGGTTTCTCTGCTCGATCCATAGCCCCCGTTCCCCGTTCCCCGATCCATAATCCTCATTCCGGAATCCACACCTACGACGATCACCGCATGGCGATGTGCTTCTCGCTCGCCGCCTTTGGCGCGGAAGGAATACGCATCAACGATCCGCGCTGTGTCGCCAAGACTTTCCCGAATTTTTTCACGCTGTTCCATGATGTGGTGCAAGCCGTGCCGGTGATCGCGATAGATGGGCCATCGGCATCCGGCAAGGGCACGGTGGCCAAGCTGGTTGCGGCCAGACTCGGATTTCATTATCTGGACAGCGGCGCGCTGTATCGTTTGTTGGCGTTGGCTGCGCAACGCGATGGGATTCCACTGGCAGACGAAGCGGGCTTGGCGGCATTGGCCGAGCGCATTGAGATTCGCTTCGAGGGCGAGAAAATTTGGCTGGACGATGTTTTGGTTGGCGATGAGTTGCGCGGTGAACAATGTGCGGCTGCGGCTTCCAGAGTGGCGGCTTTGCCCAAGGTGCGTGCCGCGCTGCTCAACAAGCAACACGCTTTCCGCAGGGCTCCGGGTTTGGTGGCTGATGGGCGCGATATGGCCTCGGTGGTGTTCCCGGACGCGGTGTTGAAAATCTTTCTGACCGCCAGTGCCGAGGCGCGCGCCGAGCGCCGTTATAAGCAGTTGATGGAAAAAGGAATCGGTGCTAATATCGCTGCCCTTTTGCTGGATATACGTGTGCGTGACGAGCGAGATACGCAGCGCAGCGCATCTCCACTGCAACAGGCACCGGGTGCAAGCCTGCTGGATACCACGGCGTTAAGCATCGATGAAGCAGTTCAGGACATCGAGCAGGCGTTTCAGAAAGTATTGGCGCGCTATCAGGTGTAAGGCTCTAAAAACTAGGCCCCATGCGACTCTCCGTCTATGGGAACTTTAACTAACCCGCTGCCGTTATAAGCAGAAAATTTTTCTTAGGTGTATCCGATGAACGTAACCGCAACCGCAGCAGCTGTACAAGATCCCGATAGTTTTGCCGCAATGTTTGAAGAAAGTTTGACGCGCAAGGAAATGCGCGCCGGCGAACTGATTACCGCACAAGTCGTGCGTGTCGACCACAACATGGTGGTGGTGAACGCCGGACTGAAGTCCGAAAGTTTAATTGCGATTGAGGAATTCTTTAACGCCAAAGGCGAACTGGAAGTCAAGGCGGGTGATTTCGTCACCGTCGCGATCGAAACGCTGGAAAACGGCTATGGTGAAACCAAGCTGTCGCGCGAAAAAGCCAAGCGTCTGGCGGCATGGCACGAGCTGGAAATTGCCATGGAAGAAGGCAAGATTGTGGAAGGTTTTGTCAGCGGCAAGGTCAAGGGCGGCCTGACTGCGATGGTCAATGGTATCCGCGCGTTCCTGCCGGGTTCGCTGGTGGACATTCGCCCGGTCAAGGATACGACGCCTTACGAAAACAAGACCATGGAATTGAAGGTCATCAAGCTGGATCGCAAGCGTAACAACGTGGTGGTTTCCCGTCGTGCCGTGCTCGAAGCGAGCGTGGGTGCCGACCGTGAAGCAATCATGGAAAATCTCAAGGAAGGCGCAATCGTCAAGGGCGTGGTCAAGAATATCACCGATTACGGCGCGTTCGTTGACTTGGGCGGCATCGACGGTCTGTTGCATATCACCGATCTGGCATGGCGTCGCGTGAAGCATCCTTCCGAAGTATTGACCGTGGGCGACGAGATCGAAGCCAAGATATTGAAGTTCGATCAGGAGAAGAACCGCGTTTCGCTGGGCATCAAGCAAATGGGCGATGATCCCTGGAATGGCCTGGCACGCCGCTACCCGCAAGGCACACGCATGTTTGGCAAGGTGACCAATCTGACCGACTATGGTTCGTTCGTGGAAATCGAGCAGGGTATCGAAGGTCTGGTGCACGTTTCAGAAATGGATTGGACCAACAAGAATGTTCATCCTTCCAAGGTTGTGAGTTTGGGCGATGAAGTTGAAGTGATGATTCTGGAAATCGATGAAGCGCGCCGCCGTATCTCACTGGGCATGAAGCAATGCCAATCCAATCCTTGGGATGATTTCGAGATCAATCACAAGAAGGGCGATAAAGTTAAGGGGCAAATCAAGTCCATCACCGACTTCGGCGTGTTCATCGGTTTGGATGGCGGCATCGACGGCCTGGTGCACTTGTCCGACCTGTCATGGAGCCAGCCTGGCGAAGAAGCGGTGCGCAGCTACAAGAAGGGCGACGAAGTCGAAGCCGTGGTATTGGCGATTGACGTGGAGCGCGAGCGCATCTCTCTCGGTATCAAGCAGATGGAAGGTGATCCTTTTGGCGGTTTTGTTTCGGGAAATGAAAAGGGTACAGTGGTCACCGGCAAAGTGAAATCTCTGGATGCCAAGGGAGCAGTCATCGCTCTGGAAGGCGACGTTGAGGCGTATCTGAAGGCTTCCGAAGTATCTGCTGATCGCGTGGAAGATATTCGCAACCATCTCAAAGAAGGCGATAGCGTGACCGCTGTCATCATCAACGTGGACCGCAAGAATCGCGGCATCAACCTGTCGATCAAGGCACTGAACAAGACGGAGGATAGCGCAGCAATGCAGAAGCTCTCCGCAGAAAGCAATGCCAGTGCCGGTACCACCAATCTGGGCGCATTGCTGAAGGCCAAGATGAGCGGCGGCAAGACTGAAACTTAAGTTCGAGGTTCACAAAAAATGATTCGTTCTGATTTGATCGCCAAGCTGGCCGAGTTGCATCCGCAACTGCTGGCCAGGGATGCGGAGCTTGCCGTTAAAGTGATTCTGGATGCTCTGTCTGCCACGCTGTCGCGTGGTGGGCGTGTAGAGATTCGCGGTTTTGGCAGCTTTGGCCTGAATTACCGTCCGCCGCGCCAAGGGCGCAATCCCAAGACCGGCGACAAAGTAAAAGTGCCGGCCAAGTATGTTCCGCATTTCAAGGCGGGCAAGGAGCTCAGGGAGCGAGTCTGCGAACAGAAGACTTGATTTCGGGATGAGGCACACGTCAAGTGGCGGCATATCGCAAGGTATCGCCGCCTTTTTTTATGCTATCGTTACAAGACACCTGCAACACTACTGATGGAACAACTAGCCATCTGACTAAGTTGGCAAACTACGCCAACTAAGTCATTGGTTATGCGCTTGGTGATACGGCGTCGAAAAGTGACTCAAAATCCTCGTGTATAAAACATACACTCCGGTTTTTCGGCTCTTTTCTCCTTGCCTAACCTGTGCTCGCTACGTGCTGCAGGAGTCTTGTTGCAACGGTTTATCTGAGGTGGGTATGCGTTATTTCAATTGGATTTTACGGGTAGTGCTGTTCATCGTGCTGCTGGGCTTTGCAGTCAAAAACGATCAGCCGGTCACGCTGCGCTATTTTTTCGGCTACGAGTGGCAGTCTAACCTCGTGATTGTGCTGCTGATATTTTTTGCCATTGGCGCGGCAGTCGGCTTACTGGCGATGTTCGCCAATGTGTTGCGACTGCGCCGTGAGATTGCAGTTTTGAAGCGCGATATCCGGGCCAGGGACAAACTTGCCGATATTGGCAAAACGCAACAAGCGCCCAAATAAACGCCTATTTATAGATACTTTCAGTTATGGAATTCCAACTCTGGATGCTGCTGATTTTCCCGCTGTTTTTCGGAATGGGATGGTTGGCCGCACGCATCGACATTAAAGAGTTGCTCTCGGAATCGAGTGTGCTGCCACATTCGTATTTTCAGGGGCTGAACTTCCTGCTCAATGAGCAACAGGACAAGGCCATCGAAGCTTTCATTGAAGTGGTGAAGGTCGATCCGCAAACCGTCGAGCTGCACTTCGCTCTGGGCAGTCTGTTCCGCCGTCGCGGCGAAGTGGATCG
>JAYVKW010000079.1:0-4749 GCA_043768015.1 Gallionella sp. | reverse complement strand
GGCGCTGTTGGGCGAGTTTCAGAAAGATGTGAGCGAGTTTCTAAAAGGCTCTGGACGCGATGTTGACCCGATGCAGGTCCAGGTCTCGGTGGAAGAAGGGTCGCTGGCTTTCGTGGCTTCTGGTCTGATTGCGGCAACAACGTTATGGGCTGATCTGGAGCATCTCAAGTCTCCCGACTCTCTTGGTTTGATTGATTCCAGGCGCGCCAGCGTGGTGGAGCGTTGGCAATCTGCTGCCAGACTGAATCCTAACCGGCGCTACGCGGTTCTGGAACAGGATAAAAAAGCGGTTTTTTCCGTGGATTATTCGACCAACTATCAGCGAGTTGAAGATGCCTGGGTGAGCGTCGAGAAGTATTTGCACGGCAAGATTGTGGACTGGGGCGGTAAAACCAAAGCGAATGTCCATCTCGAACTGGAGAACGGCAAAACCCTGACGGTCGAGTCCAGCCAGAATTTGATCGCACAGGAAGAGCACAATCTGGTGTACCGCCTGGCTTTGCTGCATGTAACAGCGGAAGAGAACCTGGCCACCGGAGACTTGCGTAATTTGCGGCTGCTGGCGTTCGAGCATCATCATCCGGCTTATGACGAGGATGAGTTCAAGCGCATGGTGGAACGGGGCACGCAGGCATGGGCAGATGTGCCTGATTCTGCGGCTTGGGTGGAAACGCTGCGGGGCGGCAAAGGATGACGGCTGCTGTGTTGCTGGATACCAGTTTTCTGATTTCACTGGTTGACGGAAACCGGTCCAATCATTCGATCGCGGCGCAGTATTACCGCATGATGCTTGAGCAGCAGTGTCCGATGGTTTTTTCCGCTATCGTCGCTTCTGAGTTCGCAATCAAGCAGCCCATCACAGATCTTCCCCTGAAAAATTTCCGCTGTATCCCCTTCAATATCACGCATTCTGTCGAGGCGGCGCGTTTGTGGAATGCACTCGGAAAACACGATGGTGGCGATAACCGTGCTGTGGTGCGCGATGACATCAAGTTGATGGCACAAGCAGCGCATGAATCCATTCCCTTTATCCTGACGGAAGATGCCTCAACCCTTTACAAATACTGTGAGCGTTTGCGCGATGCAGGCGTGTTTCGGGTCAAGGCTATCAAGCTTGTGGACGGTTTTGATTCATCTGCGTTGCGCGAGGACGGTCAGCGCGGGTTGAGTCTGGATACCGAATAGATTTTCTCCGAAAAATGCCGCCTCATTACTTTCGAAGATTGGGTCGTCAAGCTTCCTGCCATCCAGCGCTTCCCTTTTCTCTTGATGGGAAAAATAGTACGTTTTCCCATCAAGTCTGCCGGTATTTTTGTGATGCAATCCATTAATAATAAAGCGATTTCAAGAATATACGGGCGCGGGAGGGGTTGGGCGTTTTCGCCGAATGATTTCGTCGAGGGTTTTGGCAGAGAATTGCTGCGGTGCTCACTGGCAGTGCAGGTGAAATTGGCAGCCTTGCGCCGGGTGTTGCCATGAACGAAACCGACTTGAATGCCTTGCTCGACCGTCTACTCGCGCTGCCGGTAGAAACCGAGTGGGTGGAATTCAAGGAGGCGAAACACAGCTTCGGGGCCGATGATATTGGGCAATATTTCTCCGCCTTATCCAACGAGGCGAATCTGCATCGCCAGCCATGCGCCTGGCTGGCGTTTGGCGTGAAGGATAAACCGCGCCGGGTTGTCGGCAGCCAGTTCCGCAATACCGCCACCAGCTTGCAATCGTTGAAGCAGGAAGTGGCGCGCGAGTTGTCTCCGCATCTCACGTTTACCGAGATTTACGAGTTGATCCGTCCGGAAGGGCGAGTGTTGCTGTTCCAGATTCCGCCCGCACCTGCCGGGATGCCGGTGAGCTGGAAGATGCACATGTATGGGCGTAACGGCGAATCGCTGGTGGGGCTTTCGATCGGGAAGATTGAGCGCATCCGGCGGCAGGCCGTCCGCGAGGATTGGTCGGCAATGTTGGCGCTGGATGCCGCGATGGCTGATCTCGATGCCGAGGCGCTTGTGCTGGGGCGGCAGAAATATCGTGAGAAGCATGAAGGCAACGCGCGCTTGCTGGCTGAGGAGGTGGCTTGGGATGATGCCAAGTTTCTCGATAAGCTGAAGTTGCGCATCAATGGACAACTCACGCGCGCGGCACTGTTGCTGTTCGGCAAGGATGAGGTTGCCGGCAAGTTGCCCACGCAACCCAAGGTGAGTTGGATTCTGAAAGACGCGCAGGGCATAGATGTGGATTACCAGCATTTCGGCCTGCCGTTGCTCAAGCTGCCGGATGTGCTGTTTGCGCGGGTGAGGAATCTGACGGTGCGCTATATGCCACCGGGCACATTGTTCCCAACCGAGGTGCCGCAATACGATAACTGGGTGATCCGCGAAGCCCTGCATAACTGCCTCGCGCATCAGGATTATGCGATGGGTGGGCTGGTGCGGGTGGTGGAGAAACCGGGTGAGCTTATTTTCAGCAATCTCGGTAATTTCATTCCCGGCTCTGTGGCGCAGGTGATCGAACAGGATGTGCCGCCCGAAGAATATCGCAACCGATGTCTGGCGGATGCGATGGTGGAGATGAAGTTGATTGATACTATCGGCAGCGGTATCCGCCGCATGTTTATGCTGCAAAGAAACCGTTTCTTTCCATTGCCGGATTACCTGATTGATGGTGAACGTTCGCGCGTGGAAGCGCATATCGCCGGGCGCTTGATTGATGAGCGCTACACCTTTGCGCTGATTCGGCATGCTGATTTGACGCTGCATGAGGTTATCTTGCTGGACCGCGTGCAGAAGCAGCTTGCCATTACCGCCGGTGAGGTGAAGCTGTTACGGGGCAAGAATTTGATCGAAGGCCGCGCCCCGAATTTCTTTGTGGCAGCGGGCGTGGCTGCCGCAGTGGGCGATGCCGCACAGTACACGCGCAACAAGGGGCTGGATAAGGCCTTTTACAAGGGACTGGTGCTTAGCCATCTGCGGAGTTTTGGTCCAACTACTCGTGAACAAATTGAGGGCCTACTGTTGCCTAAATTGCCTGAGGTTCTTGGCGAAGATCAGAAGATAAATATGGTTAAAAACCTGCTGTCCGAAATGCGTAGGGAAGGTGCAATAGCGCCAACTGGTAGAGGGCCTGGTGCTGGTTGGTCATTGCCGCAAACTGGAGCGAATTAATTATGCCCACAACTCCCCACTTCCCCCCGCTTTATCCTTTTCTATCCCTTTTCTTGATTGCGGCCAGGTTCTAATTGATTGAATTGTCAGCAAAAATAATTGGATAAATAGGTTAAAAATTGGCCTACTCCGAGTCTGAACTTGTCGAACAACCCGCCATCCAGCTTTTTGCTGAGTTGGGCTGGGAGACGCTATCGGCTTCGGATGAGATGTTGGGCGCAGGCGGTTTGCTTGAGCGTGAGACTAAATCCGAGGTGGTGCTGGGTGCACGTTTGCGCAAGGTGCTGATGCGACTGAACCCGTCGCTGCCCCCCGAAGCGATTTCTGCCGCAGTGGATGAGCTGTCGCGCGACCGTTCGGCGATGACGCCAGCCGCTGCCAACCGCGAGTTGTGGGCGTTGATGCGCGATGGAGTAAAGGTATCCGTGCCTGATCCGGTGAAGGGCGGGCAAAAGGTCGAGCGGGTGCGAGTGGTGGATTGGGACAATCCTGCGGCCAACGATTTCTTGCTGGTGAGCCAGATGACCATCGTCGGCCAGCTTTACACCTGCCGCCCGGATTTGATCGGCTTCGTGAATGGCCTACCGTGGGTGGTGATCGAGTTGAAGAAGCCGGGCGTGCCAGCCAGGCTGGCCTTCGACGGCAACCTGACCAGTTACAAGCATGCGCAGAATGGCGTGCCCGCGCTGTTCTGGTCGAATGCCCTGCTGATTGCATCCAACGGCACGGATAGCCGCGTGGGGTCGCTCACCGCCGATTGGGAACGCTTCTTCGAATGGAAACGCATCGAACGCGAAGACGAGCCGCGCCGCGTGTCCCTGGAGGTGATGCTGCGCGGGCTGTGCGAACCCTCCCGTCTGCTGGATATGGCGGAGAACTACACGCTGTTCTCCGAGCACAAGAGCGGACTGACCAAGATCATCGGGCAAAACCATCAATTCATCGGCGTGAACAGTGCCATTCGCGCGATGCTCAAGGCGCGCGAGGAAGGCCACGGGCGCGGCGGTGTGTTCTGGCAGACGCAGGGTTCCGGCAAGAGCTTTTCGATGGTGTTCTTCGCGCAGAAGGTGCTGCGCAAGATTCCGGGAAACTGGACGTTTGTGGTTGTCACCGACCGCGTGGAGTTGGACGAGCAGATCGCCAAGACCTTTGCCGCCTGTGGTGCGGTGAGTGATGCGCAGGTCAGCCATGCACAAAGCGGCGCTCAGCTGCGTGAGCTGCTTTCTGGCAATAACCGCTATGTGTTCACGCTGATCCACAAGTTCCAGATTGCCGAGATGCTGTGCGACCGGCGCGATGTGATCGTGCTGACCGATGAGGCGCACCGCAGTCAGTACGACACGCTGGCGTTGAACATGCGCGCCGCGTTGCCGAATGCGATGTTCGTTGCCTTCACCGGCACGCCGCTGATCGCCGGAGAGGAACGCACGCGCGAGGTGTTTGGCGATTACGTTTCCATTTACGACTTCCAGCAGTCCGTAGAGGACGGCGCGACCGTGCCGCTGTTCTATGAGAACCGCACGCCGGAACTGCATCTCGACAACCCCGACCTGAATGATGACATTTATGCGCTAATTGAGAACGCCGA
>JAYVKW010000078.1:0-3244 GCA_043768015.1 Gallionella sp. | reverse complement strand
GCTGGCTGGCAGCGTACTTCCCACTGCGACATCCTGTTCTTGTACAACGTTATCCACTACCGCACTGGCACGCATCCCCTCTTCCTTCTTGTCGCCCTTGGCTTGCGGAGCCGGGGCTGGTGCTACGGTGAAGATGTCGAGGTTAAGCGGTTGCAATTGCGGCATTTGATCGGCCGCGCCGGCGAAACCCATCTGGTTGGGCAAAATGGAGATGGTGCCCTTGCCGGTAGTCATGCTGGTCTCGCCCAGATTCACCTTGTTATAGGTACCGGCGGACGCCACTGCGGCCATCGGGCTGCCCGGCGCAACCACAAAAGTTTCGTGATCGGTGCCACGGATGCCGAGAGTCGCAGCCGGTGTGGTGATGCGGTAATTCGGCTTGTTGATCTTGCCAATCAAGCCGGTGACGGCACGAAAACCGCCTTTAAACAATGAGAAGAAACTTTGTTCGCTACCGTCCTGCTTTCCATTGAATTTGAAACTGTCGAACTTGAGCCTGGTGTCCGGGCGCACGGCGATGAAGCCGCCATCCTGCATCCTGATTTGCGCTGAAGCGGTTGCTGCAGTCGTCAGGGTATCGCCTTCATTTACTGCGTCGCCTTTCTGGATCGGATGCGACTTCCCTGCCTCCGTTGTCAGTTGAACAGCCCCATACACAAACTGCACCTGTCCCGCGACGGCGGCGTAGGCATTGCCGCAAGCGCTTGCCAGCGCCAGCATGGCTGTCAGGTAGAGTAACGCTTTGCTCAGGCTTTTCATGTCACACCCCACTCAAGTATGCTTATCGGAAATCGCGCCGCAGCGTCAACGAAACATCGGTGCGAGTGTAGCTATAGATGACGATATTCGAGTTGTTGCGCGCATAAGTCAGTTGCGGGCGCACCGTCCACGATTTGTCCCAATGCCAATTCGCCCCCAGCGTCAGGTCAAATAGCCTGTCGGCGCGCTGGAGAAGAAAGAACGGATTGGTGTTGCTGTAATTACCAGCTTGCCCGCCTGCGCTAATGAACAGTACCGTTCTGTCGTTGTAGGCGGCTTGGCCACCGACGCGCAATCCGCTAAAACGCTTGGCACCGTCGGTTCGTCCGCCATTGGGCGTGGCCGGTGTAATAATGGTAGAGACATCTTTTTCCGTGCCGTAATACAGGCTACCAGACAACGTCGACTTGCCGTCTGCCAGCACATGCAGCCAGCCGGCCCCCATAGCCTGCTGATTAAAATCATTCGCCTGCATTGCAATCTGGGCAAAGCGATATTGCACATACTGGCCAAATAAATTCAATTGATTGCCTGGGCTAAGCACATGCGCCCATTCCGCATCAAGACCGGCAGTATTGCGATTGCGCGAGTTGCCAAGAGTGTACGCCCCAGCCAGCACTCCCGCGCGAACCCGGTTGGCTTCCTTGCCAAACATCAGGCCAGCGCGTCCGTTCAAACCGAGCGAGTCAAAACCGGTTTGCGTGTTGTAGCCGCGCTGGTGCAGATCCGCTCCCGCATACAATCCCCAGCTGGTATTCAGGCGGTGAACAAGTTCGCTTCCCGCAGCCACCCCATAGTAATTGTCGGCCGTTTTCAGGTTGGTTGGAGCAAGGGTGGCGGGAATATTATTGCCTTGGTAAAGAATGTTGAATTGTGATTGGTCGGTAGCGTTATTGACGTTGTTGTCACGCCCGACTGTTCCCTCGACATAGCCGCTGATGCGCGTCTGCTTCGCGGGATCCTGCGCGGCAATCGCATCCAGATATTTCCGGATGGTGACGCGCGCCGCTTCAGGAGGATTTTGTTTCAGGGTCGTTTCGAATTCGGTCCTGGCGCGCAGCAGATCGCCCAGTTGATAATAGGCGCGCGCCATGTCCAAGCGCGCACCGGCGTAATTCGGATCGACCGCCAGCACCCGCTCGAAAGCGAATGTCGCCTTGTCCGGCTTGCCGCTGTCCAGCGCGGCGACACCCAGCAGATAATCAAAGCGCACTTCGCCGGAACGTTCGAACTCGAGCGGCTCCAACAGAGTATAGGCATCGGCAGGTTTGCCGCTTTTGATCAGCGCATCGGCATCGCGCAGCAATTTTTCTCGTGCGCCGTTGTCGGCCTGCTTCTTGCCTTCAGCTTCGCGTGTAGCTTGTGCCGCACTTGCTTCCGGGTTGACAGCATTCTGATTGTCGGCATTTTGAGCATAGGCAACGCTTGACGCCAACATCAATCCAGAGAACATCAAAACTGCCGGTTGAGCAAATTTCATTACTTCCCCCCATGCTGTATCTACCGCTGGCACACATGCCAAGGTGTAACCGATAACGACTGTGCCTGATATATTAAACCATACTTTTTGTCCCCTATACCAGACAAAATATCCATGCGATCCGGCCCGGGCATATATTCCATGGCCGTTCAGAAAGTCTGCTGGTAAAACAAAACCGACGGCCGCGACCAGCAACATAATTTTGAAGCATAAAACCTATGCGAGCCCGGCTCAAGTGATTTTACGCGCCACCATGTCAATCAGCGCCGACATGCCGCTGTGCGCCGTGCCTTCGCCGATGTGATCGTTATGCTCGCGCAGATGCGATATCTCCATGTCGCCAAACGCGTTGCGCAACAGTGCTTCCGTGTACATGTTCTCTGCCAGCGGCGGGCCGCCGGTTTTGTATTCGAGCTGGCGCGGGGTATAGCCTTGCAGCAATAGCAGCCCGCCCGGTTTCAGGCAGTGCTTGATGCCCGCGAACATCTGCTCGCGCAATGCGGGCGGCGCGAACTGGATGAAGATCGCGGCCACCGCATCGAATCGGTTCTCGCCCCAATGCCAGTGCGCGAGATCGGCCCGCTCGAATTCCACTGTCACGCCGCGCTGCCGCGCCAGATTTTTTGCTTTCTCCAGCGCCACCTGAGATGCTTCCACCGACAGCACCCGCAAGCCCTGTTGCGCCAACCACACACCGTTGCGCCCCTCGCCGTCCGCCACCGCAAGACAACTCATGCCCGGCTTGAGCAGATGCCTTTGCGAGACCAGAAAAGCATTCGGCTCGGTGCCGAACAGATAACCGTCTTGCGCGTAACGCTCGTCCCACATGCTCATCGCTTATCTCCATCTTTGCTTTTGCAACAGCGTCTCGATACCTGCACCACATCACTCACTTGCTTCATGATTTATTGATTCGGCCAGATGAAGTTTGAAACCCGTTCGCCCTGATAACCAGCGACTTGGGCGTCGTTTTTTGACGGCCTATAACCAGCCACTTGGCCACCG
>JAYVKW010000077.1:0-14260 GCA_043768015.1 Gallionella sp. | reverse complement strand
TGCGCCGCGAAGCGCATATTGACAATCACGACATCTCAACGTTGTTGGCACCGGGAGAATATCAGATGCTGCTGGTCGAGGCGCCTAATGTCCCTGCCGATGAGATGAAGACAGCGGTGCGCTGGAAGATCAAGGACGGGTTAAATTTTCATATTGATGATGCCACTGTGGATATGGTGCGAATTCCTGCCAGTAAATATAGTTCGGGACGCCCGCAATCGTTGTATGCAATCGCGGCGGCGAATAGCGTGATTCAGGAACGTATTGGGCTATTCGAGCAGGCCAAACTTGGGCTGGATGTGATCGACATTCCTGAAATGGCGCAACGCAATATCGCCGCGCTGTTTGAACGGGAAGACCGCGCCCTGGTGATCTTGGCATTTGATGATTATGGCGGCTTGATGACGTTTACCGCAGGCGGCGAATTGTATTTGTCGCGCCGCATCGAAATCACGGTAGGGCAATTACTGGATGCCAATGAAAATTTGCGCGAGCAATATCGTGATCGTGTCGCCACAGAGTTGCAGAGATCGCTGGATTATTTTGACCGCCAATATAATCATCTGCCTGTCGATAGAGTATTGGTTTGTGTGCCGGACAATACCGGTTTAATGGAATTTTTGGCTTCGGAGCTGGACGCAAAAGTGCAGAAGCTGGACCTGTCTCAGGTGATGGACATCAGCGCCGTTCCCGCGCTTGCAGACAGTGAATTCGTTGCACACAGCTTGTCAACGTTGGGCGCGGCATTGCGCCAGGAAAATCGCGTGCTATGAGCCAGCAGATCAACCTGTTCAACCCGATTTTCATGAAGCAGCGCAAATATTTTTCGCTGCTGGCGATGTTGCAGGCGTTGGTGATGATCATCGCGGGATCATTGATTTTTTATGGATATGCGATATATCAAGTTGATCAGCTTAACCGGCAATTGGAAGAGAACACCAAGCGCTACAACGGCGAGCAATTGCGTCTGGCGCGCTATGTGGCCGAATTTTCTCCGCAACAGTCCAATCAATTATTGCAGGATGAGGTGCAGCGTCTGGAAAAGCAGACCGCCGAACAGAACGAAATAATCGAAACGCTGAAATCCGGTGCGGTGGGCAATACCATCGGCTATTCGGAATACATGCGCGCCTTTTCGCGCCAAGTGGTGCAAGGCTTGTGGTTGACCGCCTTCAAAGTGACCGGAGATGCCGCGCAGATCAGCTTGAGCGGTGGAGTGGTAAATCCGGAGTTGTTGCCTGCTTATATCCAGCGTCTGGGCAAGGAGCGCATCATGCAGGGCAAGACTTTCTCTACCTTGAAAATGCAGCAATCCAAGGTAGATGGGGGTGTAGTGGCGGGTCAGACACCCGCTGCTGCGGCGCGGCGCTATGTTGAGTTCACTTTGTATTCCAGCCCGGATAGCGAGGCCAATAAATGAAACGTTATTGGGAACGGCTGCGTACCTCGATAGACGACATGTCGTTGCGCGAGCGCGCGATGATTTTCGTTGCCGCCGCGTTTGTGGTGATTACGCTGATGAATGTGATATTGCTTGATCCGTTGCTGGCCAAGCAAAAAATGTTGTCGACGCAAGTGGTTCAGCAACAGGAAAAAATGAAGGAGTTGCAAGCGCAGATGCAGAACTTGCTGCAAGCAAAACGCGACGACGAACATTCGCCGTCGCGTGATCGCCTGGCGCAACTCAAGCGGCAACTGCAAGAACAGGATGGTTATTTGCAAAGCCGCCGGGATCGCTTGGTCGCGCCGAACAAGATGGCCGACTTGTTAAAGCAGGTGCTGAATAAAAATGGCAGGCTGCAACTAGTCGAGTTGAAAACCTTGCCGGTGAGCTTGCTGATTGAAAAGCCGCAAGCAGCTGATATTGCGGCGCAACCCGCTGCCGCGAATTTACCGGACGGGCAAAAGCAAGCGGGTCCACAAAAGCAAATCTTCAAACACGGCGTGCGTATCACGGTGCGCGGCGGCTATCTGGATTTGATGCGTTACGTCACCGCGCTGGAGAAAATGCCCGCGCAGATGTTTTGGGGGGAGGCGAGTTTGAGTGTGGAAAAATATCCTGATGCCGTGTTTACCTTGACCGTGTACACCTTGAGTTTGGATAAGATATGGCTGTCCGTATGATGACCAGAAAACAGAGTGTTGCCGCTGCGCCACGGCTGATTGTTTCTGCTTCCTGTCTTTTGTCTTCTGTTTTCTGTTACGCCGAAGACTTGCCTGATCCCACTCGCCCTCCGGCAAGCATATTTGCGCCTGCTGCCGAAGCCATGGCCGGGCGGGAGGCAACCGAGAATCGGTCGTCTGGCTTGCATACCATCATCATTTCCGAAACTCGTCGTGCTGCGATCATCGACGGAAAAACCGTCGAATTGGGCGGGGAGCATGGCAATGCCAAGTTGGTTGAAGTCAATGAGGGCGGCGTGGTGTTGCAGCGCGCGCAAAGCAGGCAAGTGTTGACGTTGTTCCCCGATGTGAAAATCACCCGAAAAGAAATGCCTGGCGAAGAGTCAGCAAAAAATGAATCGTCGAATAAAGAATCGCCAAAGAGTGAATTAAAAGTCAAACAACCATCGTCAGCAAACAAGGTGCAGTCACGCAAACACAAAACCAAGCCAACTGCACGCTACGAAAAGCTTTCGATGGAACCACTAGCCGTTCCGCCAGGTAGCCAAACAACGGCAACCAAGCGGCCGGTTATGCCCGAACACCCGAAGGAGGAAAAATGAGAATAACGTTATGGCTGGGTGCTCTGCTGCTGTTGGCAGGTTGCGCCACTCCTAAAAGCCAAAATCAAACCGCAGATGCGATTCAGCGCGAAATGAATCAAGCTGCGCAAGATAGCGCGCAAGCTAGCAAACCCGAAGTGGTGAATAATGCTTTGCTGCCCCCTCTTGCGGTGGGCATGCCGAAGGTGGACAACAAATCGCTGGACACCAAATTCGATTTGACGGTGAACAACACGCCGGCCAGTCAAGTGTTCATGTCTATCGTGTCGAGCACGCGCTACAGCATGTTGCTGCACCCCGATGTCAGCGGCAACATTTCCCTGAATCTGAAAGACGTGACGGTATTCGAAGCTTTGGAAGCGATACGCGAGATGTACGGCTACGACTACAAAATAGATAGTAGCCGCATTTACATTCAGCCGCTGACCTTGCAGACGAGGATTTTTCAAGTGAATTACTTGACCGGGCAACGCAACGGCGCATCGACGCTAAGAGTGATTTCCGGTTCGGTGTCAGATTCTCAGACCGGTGGCGCACCCGGTACTGCAATTCCCGTACCGGCAACGGGTCTTGCGGGACGCTCTCAGGAAAGCAGCAAGGTGACCATGTCCAGCAAGTCCGATTTCTGGGACGAATTGGAGAAATCGCTGACGGCGATCGTCGGCAATGACAAGGGGCACAGTGTGGTGATTAGTCCGATGTCGGGCGTGATTGTGGTGCGTGCGATGCCGGACGAGTTGCGAAATGTCTCTGCTTACCTCAAGGCTTCGCAGATATCTGTTGAGCGCCAGGTGATTCTGGAAGCCAAAATTGTCGATGTGCAACTGAACGATAGCTTCCAGTCCGGCGTGAATTGGGGCGCATTCAAAAATAATCCGAACAGTCATACTTCTGTCGGGCAACTGTCCCCCGGCACTTCTCTGGCGACGGCAGGGTCGATAACCAATGGTTTGGTAACGGCTGTCCCGGGCGCCAGTCTGGCGCTGGCAGCATCTGCGGTTACCGGGCAGACTGCAGGAGGATTGTTTGGTTTGGCTTTCCAGACCAGCAATTTTGCCGCGCTGTTGAATTTCCTTGAGTCGCAAGGCAGCGTGCATGTGTTGTCCAGTCCGCGCATTGCCACGCTGAACAATCAGAAGGCGGTGCTCAAGGTCGGTACGGATGATTTCTTTGTCACCAACGTCTCGACGACCACGACGACCGGAACTGCAACGACCAGTACCCCTACTGTCACATTACAACCGTTCTTTTCCGGTATCGCACTGGATGTCACGCCAAGTATCGATGAGAACGGCGAGATCATATTGCATGTGCATCCTTCGGTCAGCCAGGTCAGTACGGTCACCAAGATCGTTAATCTGGGTGGTACTAACGGGTCGATCAGTTTGCCACTGGCTTCCAGTTCGATTTCTGAAACCGACAGCATTGTGCGCGCGCGCGATGGCCAGATTGTGGCGATTGGCGGTTTGATGCGTCAAGCCGCGTCCAATGATAATTCCGGATTGCCGGGCTTGCCCAAGTCAGTGTTTGGCCAGACCAATCAGCGCAGCGAAAAACGTGAGTTGGTCATTCTGCTGAAACCAACCGTGGTGGATAACGATAAGGATTGGTCGGATGACATCGCACGCAGTCGCGATCACTTTAACAGCATAAACGGGCAGGGCACAAAACCTTGATATGTATCTACAGCACTTTGGCCTGCGCGAAACGCCTTTCAACTTAACGCCTGACACCAGTTTTTTCTTCGCTTGTTCAAGTTATCAGGAAGCACTGAATACCTTGCTGGTGGCGGCGCGTAACGGTGAAGGGTTCATCAAAATTACCGGTGAAGTGGGCAATGGCAAGACTATGCTGTGCCGAAAATTTCTCGCCACGCTGAATCAGGGACGGCAAACCACCACGCTGATCGGCACCCAGGATCAGACAGCGGTTGCTGCAGCCGCGCCACGCTTCATCACCGCTTACATTCCCAATCCCTATCTCGAGCCAAATAGTTTGTTGCTGGCGTTGGCGGAAGAGTTTCGCGTGCCGCTGGAAAAAGATACCGACCAATATTTGCTGCTGAAAGGCTTGACGCGCGCGCTGCTGGAATGCGCGCGCAACGGCCAGCGCGCGCTGGTGTGCCTGGATGAGGCGCAGGCGATGCCGCTGGAAAGTTTGGAGGTGTTGCGCCTGCTCACCAATCTCGAAACCGAAAAACGCAAGCTGTTGCAGGTGGTGTTGTTCGGCCAGCCTGAGTTGAATGAACGTTTGCGGCATCATTCGATACGCCAACTGCGGCAACGCATCAGCTTTCAATATGACCTTCAGGGCTTGCGCAAGAATGAGCTGGACCGCTATCTGCGCCATCGTCTGGCAGTGGCCGGATTTGCCGGTGAAACTTTGTTCAGCGCTGCGGCGGTGGGCAAGTTGCACCGTATCACAGGCGGCACACCGAGGCTGGTTAACATCGTCGCCCATAAGGCATTGATGCTGGCGTTCAGTGATGGCAGGCAGCAGGTGTCGGCCGGGCATATCCGCGATGCGGCAGCAGACACGCCTGAAGTGCGCCGCGATTGGTTACCCTGGGCGGTGGCGCTGGCCGGTGCGGCGCTGATCGTGTTGTTGGGGATGGCGTGGGCGGGGATTGCATGGATGGGGCTGCAATGAGTGTCATCAATCAGATGCTTAACCAGCTCGAACAGCGCGGTGCGCATACCGCTGCGGAGCAGACCATGGTGCGCGCTGTGCCGCAGACCAGACGCAACTTTACCATGCCTTTGCTGGCATTTGGGTTGGCACTGGTGGCCGGGATCGCCGCATGGCAATGGGCGCAGACACGCAAGCCGAAAGCCGCAGCAGCGAGTATTGCACAGCATCAACCTATAGAAATAGTCGCGCCGGTATCGGGTATTCCAGCCACGGATCTGCCGGCCTCGCGACTGAGCTTTGAGTTGAGCTCGGTGCCACTGCCTTCCACCCTGCGTCAAAATTCAGAACCGGCCACTCCGACAAGACCTTTGATCCTGAGTACAGTCGAAGGGTCAGTACAGGTTTTGACAGAAGAAGAAAATATTTCCGAAAATCCGGGCGTATCTGTGCAGCCAGTCAAAGAGACAGCCAAACGACAGCCAATAAAAACTGCCACATCGAATGCAAAAGCCGCCGCTCAAACAGTGAAAGGCGTATTGCCGATGAAGCAAGTCAGTCCCGCGCAACACGCCGACGCGGAGTTTCGCAAGGCGGCAGCGCTGATGCAGCAGGGGCGCATCGCCGATGCACTGGCGGGATATGAGGCGGCATTGCGCCTGGATGCAGGCCATGATGCGGCGCGGCAGGCGTTGGTTGCGTTGTTGCTGGAGGGCAAGCGCGGCACGGAAGCTGAACGCGTGTTGCAGGAAAGGCTGAACAGCAAACCCGATCATACCGGCTTCACCATGATGTTGGCGCGCTTGCAGGTGGAGCGCGGCGCGGTTGCAGAGGCAACCGCAACGCTGGAAAAAGCCCTGCCCTATGCCAATTCGCAAGCCGATTACCAGGCGTTCCTGGCCGCATTATTGCAGCGCCAAAATCGCAATGAGGAGGCGATCGCGCATTATCAGATTGCGCTGCAACTTGCCCCGAACAATGGGATTTGGCTGATGGGCTACGGTATTTCCTTGCAGGCCGTGCAGCGGAATGCTGATGCTAAGGATGCGTTCCAGCACGCTCTCGATACACAAACACTCACTCCGGATTTGCAGGCGTTTGTGCAGCAAAAGCTTAAAGGACTCTGAAAAACAGGACTGAGAGCTGGGGACTCAGTTCTTAGTCCACAGCCCTTTATTTTCTGAATGCGGCAACGTCCTTGCTACCACCCATGCACCGACTTCAATCGCGCCTTGTTTCGACACGGCCTCAGCCAGTGCATTCAGGCTGGCTCCCGTGGTCAGCACATCATCCACCAGAACGATGCGTTTACCGGTCAAATCCATATCGCAGCAAAATGCGTTGCGCACGTTTTTCTTGCGTTCCTTCCACGGCAGGGCAGATTGCGGCGGGGTGTCGCGCACGCGCTGGCAGGCGTCAGGCAGTAATTTAAGTTTCAGTTCGCGGGCGACGGTTGCGGCGAGCAACAGCGATTGATTGAAACCGCGTTCGCGCAGCTTTGCCGGATGCAGCGGCATGGCAATGACGTAATCCGGCAAATAGCTTCTATCGATGCGCTGCACCAGTTTTTTTGCGAAGGCGTGCGCCAATGCCAACTGTTCGCCATATTTCATGTTTTGTATCAACTTGTCGAGCGGAAAGGCATAGCCGAACACAGCGATGGTGCGGGTGAATATCGGCGGCTGGCTCAAACAGTGCCCGCACACTGCGCCGCTGGGTGTCGGCAAGGCGCAGACCGGGCAATGCGCTGCGTTGAAATAGGGCAATGCCGCGTCGCAAGCCGCACACCACAGTCCGTCATGGCTCATGCTGCCGCACAGCGCACAAGGCTGCGCTGGCAGAATTCGCTTAAATCCTGCGCGCATGTTCAGAAATTTCCCGCTTAAAATTGACAAGCTATCTCTCTTTCAAGGATGATTGGGCTTTCAAGGATGATTGCGCGTGGCCTTTGATCATGGCCCGTTCTTCAACCAGCATAACCAGCCTAGCCCAAAATGAATACCCAAAAATGAATACACAGACTATCGAATTTATCCGCCCCGTCAAACAACTCGCCAAACAACTCGCCAAACAACCCGCTATTCCGCAGCGCTGGAGTGTGGCTGAAGTTGAAGATCTATTCAAACTGCCGTTTGCCGATTTGTTGTTTCGCGCGCAGCAAGTGCACCGCGAGAATTTCGATCCGAATGCAGTGCAGCTTTCCACTTTGTTATCCATCAAGACCGGCGGTTGCCCGGAAGACTGCGGCTATTGTCCGCAATCGGCGTTTCATTCGACGGGTGTGGAGAACCGGAAAATGCTCGAAGTGGACGTGGTAGTCGCCGCCGCGCGTGCCGCTCAGCAAAGCGGTGCAGGGCGGTTTTGCATGGGTGCGGCGTGGCGCGAACCCAGCGAGGAGGATATGGCCAGCGTGGTGGAAATGGTCAAGGCGGTGCGCGGCTTGGGTATGGAAACCTGTGCCACGCTGGGCATGTTGAATGAAAAGCAAACCGAACAATTACGTGACGCCGGACTGGATTATTACAACCACAACCTGGACACCTCGCCCGAATTTTACGGCGACATCATCAGCACGCGCGATTATCAGGATCGTTTGGATACCTTGGAGCGCGTGCGCAAAGCGGGGATGCATGTGTGCAGTGGCGGCATCGTCGGCATGGGCGAGAACCTCACGCAGCGCGCCGGGCTGGTCGCGCAACTGGCCAATCTCGAACCCTATCCCGAAAGTGTGCCGATCAACAATCTGGTCAAAGTAGAGGGTACGCCACTTGCCCATGTCGAAGATCTCGATCCGCTGGATTTTGTGCGCACCATCGCGGTGGCGCGTATCACCATGCCGGCTGCGCGCGTGCGACTGTCGGCAGGACGCACACAAATGTCCGACGCGATACAGGCGCTATGTTTCCTCGCCGGCGCGAACTCGATTTTCTATGGCGAGCAATTGTTGACCACCGACAATCCGGATGTTGAAAAGGATCGCGCCTTGCTTGACAAGCTCGGCATGTATCCGTTTGCAGAACAAAGGTAGGATGGGTTGCAACAAAGTTACGCGATTCTCGACGCGATAAACCGCGTGAGAAATCGTCAGAGCGTAGCGATACCCATCGTTCCCTGGCCACTCTTATTGTTGGGTATCGCCATGCTCAACCCAACCTACAAAATCTAATGCCTTTCACTGAATTACAAAATGAATTGAACGAACGCGCCGCGTTGGGTTTGTTGCGCCAGCGGCGCATGCTGCAAAGCCCGCAAGCGCCGCACATCATGGTGGACGGCAGATCCTATTTGTCATTCTGCAGCAACGATTATCTGGGCCTGGCCAACCATCCGCAGCTCATCGCCGCGCTGCAACAAGGCGCGCAGCAACATGGCGTGGGGGCAGGCGCCGCGCATCTGGTGAGCGGGCATAACGCAACGCATCATCAGTTGGAACATGAACTTGCGGCCTTCGTCGGTAAACCCGCCGCGCTGTTGTTCTCCACCGGATATATGGCGAATCTGGGCGTGGTGCAAGCGCTGGTTGGCAAGGGCGATACGGTGTTTGCCGACAAATTCAATCATGCTTCGTTGAACGACGCGATGCAGTTGTCGCGCGCCACCGTGAAGCGCTACCGCCACAATGACATGACCCAATTGGCGCAACTTCTGGTGCAGGCCAAGAGTGGGCGCAAACTTGTCATCACCGATGCGGTATTCAGTATGGACGGCGATCTCGCGCCGTTGCCGGAATTGCTGGCGTTATGCGAACAACATGATGCCTGGCTGCTGATCGATGACGCGCACGGTTTCGGCGTGTTGGGTGCACAGGGACGCGGCTCACTGGCGCATTTCGGCATCGCATCGAAACGCGTGATCTGCATGGCGACACTGGGCAAAGCGGCGGGGGTGTTTGGGGCGTTCGTCGCGGCGGAACAGGTCGTGATCGATACGCTCATCAACCATGCGCGCAGCTATGTTTATACGACGGCCACACCGCCCGCACTGGCGAGCGCGCTGCTGGAGAGTCTGCAACAGATAGCCAATGGTGATGAACTGCGCGGCCACCTGCAACGCCTGATCGCGCAATTGCGCAGCGGCCTGCGCGGCCTGCCGTGGCCGGTGATGCCATCCGCAACGGCGATACAACCCTTGTTGGTTGGCGGCAATCAGGCGGCGTTGAAACTGAGTGACGGATTGCGTGAACGCGGCATCTGGGTCGCGGCGATCCGCCCGCCCACCGTGCCGCAGGGCACGGCGCGCTTGCGCATCACCTTGTCCGCCGCGCATCGCGCAGCGGATGTGACCCGTTTGATCGAATCATTGCATGAGCTTGCACGTTGATTGCTACGAACATACTGGCAAAGGCAGCGGCGCACCGCTGCTGCTGATCCACGGCTGGGGTATGCACGGCGGAATGTGGGGCGGAGTCGCGGAAAACCTGGCGCAGAATTTTAATGTGTATGCGGTGGATTTGCCGGGGCACGGGTACAGCAAAGGAACAGATGTAGGATGGGTTGAGCCCTTCGGCAGCGCTCAGGATAAACTCCGCGATACCCATCATGTGCCGAATGTTGAAGGCGATGGGTATCGCTACGCTCAACCCATCCTACGCGACATTGTTGATGCATTATCCGCACAATTCAGCGAACCGTTGACGGTATGCGGCTGGTCGTTGGGCGGGCAAATCGCATTGCATTGGGCGATGCGCCATCCGCAGCAAGTCCAACGTCTGGTATTGGTGGCTAGCACGCCGTGTTTTGTGCGGCTTGATGACTGGAAGTATGCATTAAGCGTGGAAATACTGGAGGAGTTCGCGGCCAATTTGCAGCAGAATTATGCGCTGACGCTGCGGCGCTTCCTCGCTCTGCAAGTACGCGGCAGCGAGCAGGAACGCGAGTTGCTGGCGACGCTGCGCGGCGCGTTGTTCAGTCACGGTGAGCCGGATTTGAGCGCGTTGCAGGGCGGCCTGGAGATTTTGCGCACTTGCGATTTGCGCAGCGCATTACCGGACATCAAACAACCTGCGCTGGTGATCGCCGGCGAGTGCGACACGCTCACGCCGCCGCAAGCCTCGCAATACCTGGCAAGCCACTTGCCGGATGCGCGATTGGCGACGATCAGCGGCGCGGCGCACGCGCCGTTTTTATCGCATCCAAAGGAATTTATGGAACATATTTTGAATTTTTTGTATCAACCCGGAAAAATAAATTAGTAGCGGCACGGCGCGCCGTGCCGCTACATTCTGCGATTTGTAAAATGAATGAATTTTTAATAGATAAAAAACTGATGCGCCGCGCTTTCAATCGCGCGGCGACAGGCTACGACACGGCGGCGGTGTTGCAGCGCGAAGTGTGCGCGCGGATGCTGGAACGCCTGGAATACATCAAGCTGCAACCGCAGCGCATACTGGACGCGGGCAGCGGCACCGGGTGGGGCGCGCGCCGCTTGGTGCAACGTTATCCGGCCGCGCAGCTGATCGCGTTGGACATCGCCAGCGCCATGTTGCAGACTGCGCGCGGCCGTTCCGGCTGGTGGCAAAAATTGTTCGGCGGCACCAAGCAAATGCAAGTGTGCGGTGATATCGAAGCGCTGCCACTGGCGGCGAATAGTGTCGGGATGGTGTGGTCGAATCTGACGGTGCAGTGGTGCAACGATTTGCCGGCGACCTTCGTTGAATTGCATCGCGTGCTGAAAGTGGAAGGGCTGTTGATGTTCAGCACCTTCGGCCCGGATACGCTGAAGGAATTAAGGCTGGCTTTTAGCGGGGTGGATCAACACAATCATCTGAATCGTTTCGCCGACATGCACGACATCGGCGACATGTTGGTCAACAGCGGCTTTGCTGAGCCGGTGATGGATATGGAGTACCTTACGCTGACTTACGACGATGTACGCGGCGTATTGCAAGACCTTAAAACGATAGGTGCGCACAATGCTACCGTAGGGCGTGGGCAGGGGTTGATGGGGAAAAATGCCTGGGCGCGGCTGATCGAAAACTACGAGCGACTGCGTAGCAACGGCAAATTGCCTGCGACTTTTGAAGTGGTTTATGGCCATGCCTGGAAGCCAGAACCACGCACGACTAAAGAGGGCGCGGCGATTATCAAGACTACGTTCAAATTGAATAGAAACCAACCCCGCCAATGACTAAAACCCAACCCCCCCAACCCCCCTTGTCAGGGGGGCTAAATCACCCCCCCCCGGCAAGGGGGGCAAATCGCTCCTCCCCTGACAAGGGGAGGTTGGGAGGGGTTGCTTACTTTGTTACCGGCACCGATACCGGCGTTGGCAAGACGCTGATCGCCTGTGCTCTGCTGCACGGCTTTGCCGCACAAGGCAAACGTGTGGTCGGGATGAAGCCGATAGCTGCGGGAGGGTCGTTGCGCAGCAACGGGGTACCCACCGGCGGTGACGATCTTGCCCAACCTTTGGTTGGCTGCAAGTCGCCTGCAAAGCTACTCCTTGCGGGTGCGGCGGGTTGCAATGCAGAAGAGCAGAACGAAGATGTGCTGCAATTACGCGCCGCAGGCAATGTGGCAGTGGGCTACGGGCAAATCAATCCCTATTTGTTTCTGCCAGCGATTGCGCCGCATATCGCCGCGCAGCGTGCCGGTGTTACCATTAATTTTTCACGCATTGCACAGTCTTATCAAGAGTTGGCTGCTCGGGCGGATGTGGTGATCGTGGAGGGGGCGGGTGGTTTGTGTGTGCCGCTTAACGCGCAGCAAGATAGTGCCGAGTTGATAAGGGAGTTGGGCCTCCCTATCATTCTGGTGGTGGGCATGCGCCTGGGTTGTTTGAATCACGCACTGCTCACGGTGGAGGCGATCGCCGCGCGCGGCCTGACGCTGGCGGGTTGGGTGGCCAATCTTATCGAGACTGACATGCCGATGTGTGAGGAAAATATTGCCGCGCTGCGGCAACGGATCGCCGCGCCGTTGTTGGGCACGGTGCCTTACATGACGCGGGTGGATGCGCGCGTTGCGGCCAAGCGTCTCAATCTGGAACTGCTGGAGCAAGACTAAAACCCGTCTGCTGTCGGCAAGCGCGCGTTGACGGGCTGCGGTATCATAGTCGTGTCCAATAAAAATCAATCGGCTTGGGGGATAAGCATGAAAATTATGTTGGCGGATGATCGTTTGCTGTTCCGCGAGAAGGTGCGCGATAAACAAATTTCCGGGACGGTATATTTCACTGGGCAGGTCACTGGACAGTTGGCCTTGATCGGTGCATTTCATGGCTGAAGCGAGCGGCGATTTTTCGGCCAATAAATTGTTCGTGTTGCTGCGCGAATCACGCTGGATATTGCTGGTCGCTGGCGCGCTGTATTTCACCGTCGCATTGTATGGTTATGACCCGGCCGACCCGGCCTGGTCGCATAGTGTCAGCGGCGCGCACACCAGCAATCCCGGCGGGGTGATGGGGGCGTATCTCGCCGACGTGCTGTTTATGTTGTTCGGGTTTTCCGCCTGGTGGTGGGTGGTGTTCATGCTGCAACGGGTGTGGGCGGGTTATCGCGATTTGCGTTCCGACAGCATTTTTTGCAAACGGACATTATGGGTCTCGGTCGCCGGGTTTGCGGTGTTGTTGCTGGCCAGCAGCGCGCTCGAAGCGATGCGTCTGCATACGCTGAAAGTCGTCTTGCCGCAGCAGCACGGCGGGGTACTTGGCGTGATGTTGGGCGATGCGCTCAAATATGTGTTCGGCTTCACCGGTGCGACGCTGTTGCTGTTGACCCTGATCGCTACCGGCTTCAGTTTGTTCAGCGGACTGTCTTGGCTGCGTTTTGTAGATCGGTTGGGGGAGCTGCTGGAAACCGCTTATCTGTGGGCGCGCCAGGCTTGGCAGACACGCCAGGATAGACGTATCGGCGCGCAGGCGACGCATGAACGAGTCGCCGTCGTCGAGGAAGAAAAGAAACGCGTTGAGGAGCACCAGCCCATACACATCGAAATGCCGCTGATGGAAGTGGTCAAATCGGCGCGAGCCGCAGAAGAAAAACAGGTTCCGTTGTTCGCCGATATGCCGGATTCGCCGCTGCCGCCGCTGCATTTGCTGGATCAGGCCTCACAGCAGGTCGAAGCCGTGTCTGCCGACACGCTGGAATTCACCTCGCGCCTGATCGAGCGCAAGCTGAATGATTTTGGTGTGGAAGTGAAAGTGGTGGCAGCCTATCCGGGGCCGGTGATCACGCGCTATGAGATCGAACCCGCCGTCGGCGTGAAGGGCAGCCAGATCACCAATCTGGTGAAGGATCTGGCGCGCGCATTATCGGTGGTGAGCATACGCCTGGTCGAAACCATACCCGGCAAAGCGTACATGGCGCTGGAGCTGCCCAATCCGAAACGGCAAGTGGTGCGCCTGTCCGAGATACTCAGTTCGCAGGTGTATGCCGACATGGGCTCCGCGCTGACCATCGCGATGGGCAAGGATATTTCCGGAAAACCGGTGGTCGCCGATCTGGCCAAGATGCCGCATGTGCTGGTGGCGGGAACTACTGGCTCGGGCAAATCGGTGGCGATCAACGCGATGATCCTGAGCCTGCTGTACAAGGCCACGCCGCAACAGGTGCGCCTGCTGCTGATCGATCCTAAGATGCTGGAACTGTCGGTGTACGAAGGCATCCCGCACCTGCTCGCGCCGGTGGTGACGGATATGCGCCAGGCCGCATCCGGACTCAACTGGTGCGTGCAGGAAATGGACCGGCGCTACCGGCTGATGTCCACGCTCGGCGTGCGCAACATCGCCGGCTACAACCAGAGAGTGCGCGATGCCGTGAAAGCCAGGCAGCCGCTCACCAACCCGTTCACGCTCACGCCGGAAAACCCGGAGCCGCTCGACGAGTTGCCACTGATCGTGGTGTTCATCGACGAGCTCGCCGACCTGATGATGGTGGTGGGCAAAAAGATCGAAGAGCTGATCGCGCG
>JAYVKW010000076.1:0-7887 GCA_043768015.1 Gallionella sp. | reverse complement strand
TGAAGAGCGTGCTGGCGCAGGCGCCGTCGCTTGATCCGGCGAGCATCGCGGATGTGATCGTCGGCTGCGCGATGCCGGAGGCGGAGCAGGGCATGAACGTGGCGCGCATCGGGCTGCTGCTGGCGGGGTTGCCGGTTGGCGTGCCGGGGGTGACGGTGAATCGTTTCTGTTCTTCCGGCCTGCAGGCGGTGGCGATGGCGGCGGATCGTATCCGGCTCGGCGAGGCGGACGTGATGATCGCCGCCGGGGTCGAGAGCATGAGCATGGTGCCGATGATGGGCAACAAGGTCGCATTCAATCCGGAGATCTTCGCGCATGACAAAAATATCGCCATCGCATTTGGCATGGGCATCACCGCCGAGAAGGTCGCCGAACGCTGGAAGGTGTCGCGCGAGGCGCAGGATGAATTTGCGCTCACCAGCCATCAGCGCGCCACGCGGGCGATTGCGAAGGGCGAATTCAAAAATGAGATCACGCCCTACACCATAGCCGATCACTTGCCAGATTTGCACACCCGCGCGGTGCGCATCGCCAAGCGCGATGCCACACAGGACGAAGGGCCGCGCGCGGATACTACACTGGAAGTGTTGGCCAAATTAAAAACAGTGTTCGGGCAACGGGGTTCGGTCACGGCGGGCAACAGCTCGCAGATGTCGGATGGTGCAGGCGCAGTGTTGTTGTGCAGCGAGGCCGCGCTCAAGCGCTATAATCTGACGCCGATAGGCCGCTTCGTCGGTTACACGGTGGCGGGTGTGCTGCCTGAGATCATGGGCATAGGTCCCAAAGAAGCCATACCGCGCGTGTTGAAGCAAACGGGATTGAGCTTGGGTGACATGGACTGGATCGAGCTCAACGAAGCTTTTGCCGCACAGTCGCTGGCGGTGATCCATGATGTCGGGCTGGACAAGGCCAAGGTCAACCCGTTGGGCGGCGCGATCGCGCTCGGTCATCCGCTCGGTGCGACCGGCGCGATCCGCGTCGCGACGCTGCTGCACGGCTTGCGCAGACGCAAGCTGAAGTACGGCATGGTGACGATGTGTATAGGCACCGGCATGGGCGCGGCAGGTATCTTTGAAGCGCTGTAAATCTGCTGCGCATCGCGACGGTTTTCAATTCTTTTTTCTGAAGGAAATAAAATGAAAAAAATATTGTTGTGGATCGGTTGTGTGTTGCTATTTCTGTTTACCAATGTGCAAGCAGCAGAAGTAGCAGGAGTGAAGCTGGCGGACAGCGTGCATGTCGGCAGCCGCGATTTGGTTTTGAATGGGGCGGGTTTGCGTACCAAGCTGTTCTTCAAGGTATATGTCGCGGCATTGTATTTGACGGAAAAACAAACAGCGGCGAATGCAATCATCGCAGATGGAAATCTGCAGCGCGTCGCTTTGCACATGCTGCGCAATTTGAGCGATGAGCAATTGCTGAATTCATTCAACGAGGCGATTGCGGCGAATCATACGAAAGCGGAAATGACCGTGCTGGAAGCGCCGCTCAAACAGATGACCGAGATTTTTCATGTGGTGAAAGAAATCAAAGTGGGCGATGTCATCACGCTGGATTATTTGCCGGGCAGCGGGACTCAGATCAGCGTGAATGGCGCCGCGCACGGCACGATTGCAGGAGATATATTTCATCATGCTTTGCTGAAGATATGGCTGGGTGAGAATCCGGTGCAGGATTCTCTGAAGCTAAAGTTACTGGGCGGAAAATAGGTGGTCGAGGCAGCGCGATTAAATGCGGAGGGCCATGCGGGGAGAGTGAATCAAGCCGCGTTACAGCAAGCGCTGCGGGGGCAAGGTAATGCATGGCACGGCCTGGTGGCGGAGCGCTGCCCACATTTGTTTGCTGATGTGCCAGTGTTTATCACGGACACACAATTGCAGCAGATGCATGCGGTGATTGCGGCGGTGGGGCGAGTGGTGGGGCTTTCGGGATGGCTGGTGCCACCTAATGAAATCCAGCCCGCCACTTTGGGTGTGTTTTTTGGCTACGACTTTCATCTTGATGAGCACGGCGTGCACCTCATCGAAATCAATACCAACGCAGGCGGAGCATTTCTCAATGCGCTGTTAGTCGACAGCCAGCGCGATGCGGATCTACCCGGAAAAGCGGTTGCGGTTGAAAATATTGAGCAAACTTTTCTGGCAATGTTCCGCAACGAGTGGCAGCTGATGCGCGGCAATGCCCCACTCAAAACTATCGCCATCGTAGACGATCAGCCGGAAACGCAATATCTTTACCCGGAATTTTTGTTGGCGAAAAATTTGTTCGAACGCGCGGGGATTGTTGCGCATATCGTTGCACCTGTGGATATTCAAGCCCGTGAAGATGACTTGTATTTTTTCGATGAGAAAATCGATCTGGTCTATAACCGCCTGACCGATTTTTCTTTACAGCAACATCCGGTATTGCTACAGGCGTACCGAGACGGGCGATTAGTGCTGACACCGCATCCGTTTGCTTATGCGCAATACGCGGACAAGCGTAATCTGGCACGTCTGACGGACGCGCAAGGCTTGCGTGCACTGGGCGCGGGCGAAGCTGACATCGCCACTTTGCTGGCAGGCATTCCGCATACCATTATCGTGCGTCCGGATATGGAAGCGATGTTGTGGGCGGAGCGTAAACAATGGTTTTTCAAACCCAGCAGCGGCTACGGCAGCAAGGGTGCGTATCGCGGCGCGAATCTTACGCGCCGTGTGTTTGGGGAAATCATGCACGGCGATTATGTTGCGCAAAAATTATCACCGCCGGGTGAGCGGGCAGTGAGTGTGAATGATGCCGAGGCGGTATTGCTGAAGTATGACGTGCGCTGCTATGTCTATGACGGGCAAGTGCAACTGGTTGCGGCGCGGCTGTATCAGGGACAGACTACCAACTTCCGCACGCCGGGGGGAGGCTTCGCGCCGGTGCGTGTTGTAGAATGACGCAAATGCTACTCATAAATGAAGCAACCCATTCACGGAAGTTATGATGCTTTACGCTTTTCTCGCAATAGGAATCGGCTCGGCATTCGGCGCGTGGCTGCGCTGGGGTTTGGGGCTGTGGCTCAATCCGGCGCTGCCGGAGTTGCCGCTGGGGACGCTGGCCGCCAATTTGATCGGCGGTTATCTGATCGGTCTCGCGGTGGCCTTCTTCATGCAGCATCCCGGCTTCTCGCCGGAATGGCGGCTGTTCATCATTACCGGTTTTCTCGGCGGACTGACCACTTTTTCCACCTTCTCGGCAGAGACCGTCACGTTGTTGCTGCGCGGCCAATATGCGTGGGGATCGGCGATTATTTTTACTCATCTCGGCGGCTCGCTGCTGATGACGGTACTCGGAATCCAGACTTTCAAATGGCTGCAAACCTAGGAGCGCGATCATGAACCTGCTTTCGTTTTACATCAGTGAAAAACAACACCACGCTGGTATGCCGTTGTATGAATGGTTGTTGGAGGAGGCCAAGTCGTTGGGTGTGCACGGCGGCTCCGCATTTCGCGCGATCGCCGGATTTGGCCGGCATGGCCGTATGCATGAAGAAACTTTTTTCGAGTTGGCCGGAGAGTTGGCGGTCAAGGTCGAGTTCATCATTGACGATGCGCTTGCCGAACAGTTACTCGAAAGAGTCCGCAGTCAAAGCATGAAGTTTTTTTATGTGAAACAGTCGGTACAGGCAGGGGGGATGTAAGGGCGTGGGGATTTAAGGTCGGGCAGTGCTATATCGCGTAGTTTTACTCAATGGGGGGTGACCATGAAAAATTTCTTTTTGGTGTTGTCGTTATGTTGTTTAGGCGCTGCCGCGCATGCGGCGGTGCAGGGTAAAGAAGTGAGTTATCAGGCGGATGGCACGACCCTCAAGGGTTATATCGCCTATGACAATGCCATCAAGGGCAAGCGTCCGGGGGTGCTGGTGGTGCATGAGTGGTGGGGACAAAGCGAATATGCGCGCAGGCGGGCGCGCATGCTGGCGGAGTTGGGCTATACCGCGCTGGCAGTCGATATGTATGGGGATGGAAAAGTGGTCGACAATCCCACTGATGCGGGCAAGCTCGCCGCCGAAGTGAGCATGAATATGCCGATGGCAAAAACGCGATTTGAAGCGGGCATGCAGTATTTGCTCAACCATGAAACTGTGGATGCCAATGAAATTGCGGCGTTCGGCTACTGCTTTGGCGGTGGCGTGGTGTTGAACATGGCGCGCATCGGCGAGAATTTGAAGGGGGTGGCGAGTTTCCATGGCGGGTTGGACACGGACCATCCCGCCAAGCCATGGAAAATAAAAGCGCGCATCATTTCCTTTAGCGGCGATGCCGACCCGATGATAGGGGCAGACAAAGTCGCCGCATTCAGGAAGGAAATGGAAGGCGCAGGAGCGAATTACCGGGTGGTCATTTATCCCGGCGCAAAGCATGCTTTCAGCAATCCGGAAGCTGATGAGTTGGGTAAAAAATTCAATTTGCCGATCGCTTACAACGCGGAAGCAGACAAGGATTCATGGGAGCAGGCTAAAGTGTTTTTGCGTGAAGTGTTCGCCGCGAAATGAGCTTTTTGCGACGGTTAAGCCGTTGAGAATCCTGTGGTGAGTCTTTCTGGCCTGATCGCGGACTACGGCTATGTTGCGCTGTTTGTAGGTGCTTTGCTGGAAGGCGAGACACTGCTGGTACTGGCCGGTTTTGCCGCGCATCAGGGTTATCTGCAACTGCACTGGGTGATCAGTATCGCGTTGCTAGGTGGCTTTCTCGGCGATCAGTTTTATTTCTGGCTGGGAAGGTGGCGCGGCGCGTGGGTGCTGTCCCATTTCCCGCGGCTTGTTCCGGTGTTCGAACGCAGCAACGTACTGATAGAGCGTTATCACGAAGTGCTCATTGTGGGCGTACGCTTCCTCTATGGCTTGCGCACGGTGGGTCCGATGGCCTTCGGCATGAGTGCGGTATTGGCGTGGCGCTTTGCGTTATTCAACGCGCTGGGTGCGACCATCTGGGCGGTTGGCATTGGTGGTGCAGGTTATCTGTTCGGGCAGGCGATTGAGCTGTGGCTGCACGATTTGAAGCGGGTCGAGGAGGTGCTGCTATTCGCCATTCTGCTTGCGGGTCTGGTCTTCTGGGGTTGGCGACGCTGGAAGTTCCGCAGGAAATTTTACCGCTAAGTGCAGTAAAGATATTGTTGCGGCGAACCCCTGTTGCGCTTGTACGTAACAGAGGTTCGCCGCGCAAGAAGCTTGCCCGCGCTACTGCGCGAAGAAATCTTTGACCTTGTTCATCCAGGATTTTGCGCGCGGGTTGTGGCGTTCGCTGTCTTTGTCGTTGATGTTTTCAAATTCACGCAGCAGTTCTTTTTGGCGCTCGGTCAGGTTCACCGGTGTCTCCACTGCCACATGGCAATGCAAATCGCCATGACTGGCACTGCGCACGCCCTTGATGCCCTTGCCGCGCAGGCGGAATATCTTGCCGCTCTGGGTCTCGGCGGGAATCTTGATCGTCGCCACGCCATCCAGCGTGGGAATTTCGATCGAACCGCCGAGCGCGGCAGTGCTGAAGCTGATCGGCATTTCGCAATGCAGGTCGTTGTGGTCGCGCTGGAACATCGCATGCGGTTTGGTGTGGATCACCACATATAAATCGCCGGGAGGTCCGCCATTCGTGCCCTGTTCGCCTTCGCCGGAGAGGCGGATACGGTCTTCGTTATCCACCCCGGACGGAATTTTTACCGACAGCGTCTTGTGTTGCTTGATGCGCCCGTTACCGTTGCAGTCCTTGCACGGTGAAGCGATCATCTTGCCGGTGCCATGGCAGCGCGGGCAGGTTTGCTGGATGGAAAAGAAACCTTGCTGCATGCGCACCTGACCATGGCCGGCACAGGTGGTGCAAGTGGTCGGGCTGGTGCCGGGTTTTGCGCCGGTGCCCTTGCAGGTTTCGCATTCTGCCATGGTGGGGACGCGAATTTGCGTCTCGGTGCCGCGCGCGGCTTGTTCGAGCGTGATCTCAAGGTTGTAACGCAAATCGGCGCCGCGTTGCGCATTGCTGCGCCCACCGCCACCGCGTGCGCCACCAAAGATGTCGCCGAAGATGTCGGAAAAATCGAAGCCCGCTGCCGCGCCACCCGCGCCGAACGGGCTGCCGCCGCCCATCCCGCCGGATTCAAATGCGGCATGACCATGCTGGTCATAAGCGGCACGCTTCTGCCCGTCGCTTAATATCTCATAAGCTTCTTTGGCTTCCTTGAAGTGTTCCTCGGATTTCGGGTTGTCCGGATTGCGGTCGGGGTGATGCTTCATCGCCAGCTTGCGATAAGCTTTTTTTATTTCTTCGTCGGAAGCATCGCGGTTGACGCCGAGGACTTCGTAGTAGTCTTTTTTGCTCATGGCTGTGAAATGTGAAGAGTTTTTGTAGGATGGGTTGAGCAGCGCGAAACCCATCGTTTATTTGTCCATTGATGGGTATCGCTACGCTCAACCCATCCTACGGCGCTGGTCTCCTAATCATGCGTTAGCCGCTAGTTGAAAGCCAACCCATCTGGGTTAACTAACGCCTACCAACTTATTATTTCTTATCTTTCACTTCGGTGAATTCAGCATCTACCACGTCGCCCTCATCCTTCTTGGCTTCCGCACCGGAAGCAGCCCCGGCTTCACCGGCTTGCGCCTTGGCTTGTTCGGCGGCGTACATCTTTTCACCCAGCTTTTGCGCGGCCGTAGCCAGTGCTTCGGTCTTGGCCGTGATGGCATCCTTGTCGTCGGTCTTTACCACTTCTTCGGCTTCCTTCAAGGCCGCTTCGATAGCAGACTTTTCCTCTGCACTCAGGTGCTCGCCATATTCCTTCAACGACTTGTGCGTGGAGTGGATCAACGAGTCGAGTTGATTGCGCGCGGTCACCAGTTCGATGGCTTTGCGGTCATCTTCGGCGTGAGCCTCGGCATCCTGCACCATCTGTTTTATTTCCGCTTCGCTCAAGCCGGAACTGGCCTGGATCTTAATCTTGTTTTCCTTGCCGGTTGCCTTGTCCTTCGCCGACACGTGCAAAATGCCGTTCGCGTCGATGTCGAAAGTCACTTCGATCTGCGGCATGCCGCGCGGTGAGGGCGGGATGTCGGACAAGTTGAATTGCCCCAGACTCTTGTTGCCGGAAACCACTTCGCGTTCGCCCTGCAGCACGTGTATGGTCACCGCACTCTGGTTGTCGTCGGCGGTGGAGAATACCTGCGAGGCCTTGGTCGGGATGGTGGTGTTCTTCTTGATCAGCTTGGTCATCACGCCGCCCATGGTTTCGATACCCAGCGACAAAGGCGTCACGTCGAGCAGCAGCACGTCCTTCACTTCGCCTTGCAGCACGCCGCCCTGAATCGCGGCGCCGACTGCCACGGCTTCGTCCGGGTTCACGTCCTTGCGCGCTTCCTTGCCGAAAAATTCCTTTACCTTTTCCTGTACCAAAGGCATACGGGTCTGGCCGCCAACCAGGATCACGTCGGCGATGTCGGCGTTGGAAACGCCCGCATCCTTCATCGCGATCTTGCATGGCTCGATGGTGCGCGCGATCAGGTCTTCGACCAGACTTTCCAGTTTTGCACGGGTGATCTTGACGGCCAGATGTTTCGGGCCGCTGGCGTCAGCGGTGATGTAAGGCAGGTTCACTTCGGTTTGCTGTGCGCTGGACAGTTCGATCTTGGCCTTTTCCGCCGAATCTTTCAGGCGTTGCAGCGCCAGCACGTCCTTGCGCAGGTCGATACCGCTTTCCTTCTGGAATTCTTCCACCAGATAGTCGATCACGCGCATGTCGAAATCTTCGCCACCCAGAAACGTGTCGCCATTGGTCGACAGCACTTCGAACTGGTGTTCGCCTTCGATCTCGGCGATGTCGATGATGGAAATGTCGAAGGTGCCGCCGCCCAGGTCATACACCGCGATCTTGCGG
>JAYVKW010000075.1:0-8278 GCA_043768015.1 Gallionella sp. | reverse complement strand
CCTCTACGATGCGATGCTTGGGAAATTCAGCTTTTTTGAATTGCCGTTCACCCGGTTGATGGAAGAGCGCCTGGATGAGATTGCAGCTGGCCGGGACAGCTACCTAGCGACCATAACTGCATTTCATGACCAGTTGGAAGCAGAGTTGCTGACCATGCCTGTCGCTGCACAGGCCGCTTCAACCGTAACGCCTCAGCACGCGTCCAAAGACGACGAACTGGGCGTACCTTGCCCCGTCTGCGGGGGCATCGTACGCAACCAGGCCAAGTTCTTCGTCTGCGATACCGGCGATTTCCGAATATGGCGGGAAATTGCCGGAAAGAAACTGACCGTGCGCGATGCGGTGAAACTGATCAAGGCGGGCGAATTGCCCAAGATGGATGGTTTTACCAGCAAGGCAGGCAAGCCATTTTCTGCTGGCCTGAAATTGTCAGCAGACAACACCAAGGTCGAGTTCGTTTTCGGCTGAAGAGGTCGGGGTGGGTGCTTGCCCGGCTACCGCATTGCGAAGGAAAAGACGTGGAATCCAAAACGATGTTTTATCTCACTATGGCGGCAAGCTGGGCTTTACTGTTTTTGATCTTGTGGAAGACCAGACCGTTTCGGGCGGGGTTTCAGGCGTGGCTGTTACGACGTTACGGCGGAATTACGACCGGTGTGGTGCTAATGGTGTATGCCATTTCCCCGCTTCTCGCAGGGGTGGGGTTTGTTCAGCCGGCACAACGATGGAGCTTTTTTATAGGGTGCTTCGCATTCGTGGTTTTCAGTATCGGGTATGCCTATGAGCTGGTCAGGTTCTATCGTGACGAGTACCGGCAGACGAAATACCTGCCTCATCAACCCTCAAAAAACAGGAAGTGACGACTATGCTGGTTGTAACAACAGAAAATGCAGTGGGCTATCACGTAGTAAAGGTGCTTGGGACAGTATTCGGAATTTCAGTCCGATCCAGAGGCTTCCTGGGGAACGCTTTGGGCAATATGCGCGCAGTGTTCGGCGGCAGCCAGCAAGGCTTTATCAACATTGTTGAGGAAACGCGACAGGCGGCAGTTGCCGACATGATTCGGTCGGCGGCTGACATGGGAGGCAATGCAATTTTGATGTTTCGTTTTGACAGCGGCGAATTCGGATCGGGTAAGGGGCAGGCGATGAATGAGGTGGTGGCGTATGGAACAGCGGCGGTAGTGGAATCGAATCAGTGAATCAGGACGGCTGAACGGATAAAGGCTGTAGGCTTTTGTTGAATATTTAGGCAGTTGCGTTTTGCTGGCTCAGGCGGTTGATTTGTTTGTATATTCGATCCAGAACATGCGGTACTATCCACAGAAATTGTGGATTAATTGTCACGGTATAAGGTAGGGAAATCATGACTAATGTCGTAACGCTTTCAAGTTATCAATGCCCGGTCGGGAGCATGGCCATACACCCCGAACATGGGCTTGTAGAGGTGTTCGCCGAGAACGGCTGGATGCGCGGCGTGCTGTACGAGCACCATCAGGAAAACGAACTGACAGGCGAGCCGGAAGACGTGGTTTTTTACGAGAACATCGAAATGCGCGAGGCTTGGGTGCATAGCCGAGAACTCAAGGAGGCCAATCTGCTCAAGGACGTGCAAAACCTGCTCAAGCGTGGGCAGATATTTAACGGTATGTTTCTTGAGTAAACCCAGGCTTTACCTTAGTTCATTGCGTGCTTATCCGGTTGTCACAGACAACACCTTGGGCTGAATTGATGCGGCGCAGAGGGTCTAATCGGAGCGCCATGCGATTTTCTCGCGAAACCAAGTGGCCTTGCGACCCACGTAGAACGCGCCGCACCATGCACCCGCAGGAGTCGGCAATGCGCCTTATGTGCACTTGTCTGTGACAACCGGATAAGCACGAATCAAACATCGCCAGCCGAGAGCGCGCTCGGCCCAGATTCCTGCGACATCAAGCAGCTGTGCGCTATGCCGCCAACGCCGGAATGACATAAAAATAGGCATTGAGCATATACAGGCCCGACAAAATAAGCAGCAGCGCCCCGATGATTTCAAATATCCGTTGTGATTGCCTGAGGGCTTTCAGGCTTTCCAGCCAGCCGATTGCCCAAGCGCCGAGCATGATCGGCACTGAGCGCCCAAGCGCAAAAGCCAGTAGCAGGGTTGCCCCAAACAGCGGGGAGCCTATCCCTGTCGCCACACCCAGCAAGATGACAAGAGCGGGCGTACAAAACGGACAGATCGCCACCGAAAATGGAATGCCGAGCAGAAACGCGCCCCAGCCATTCGTGGCGCGCTTGGCGCGGAAGGTGATGGCGGGAAGGGGGAGCTTGATCCAGCCTGGCCACATCAGCCCCAACAGGATCAACAAAGGGCCCAACACCAGACCCCACTCGCGCCCCATGAGCTTTTGCACCCACAGTCCGCCCAGGCCGGCGATGAACCCCATCAGCACGTGCGTCACGATCAGGCCGAGAATGAACATGCCGCCGAACAGGACGGCTTTTTTTGTCTCATGCGCCTTGGTGACATACGCGAGCGACACTGGGATCGCCGCCAGCGCAACCGGATTGAAGCTGAAAATGAACCCTGCCGCGAATCCTACGCCCAACGAAGCCAGGCTGGCCTGTTCCAGCGTGCTGCGCAATGTTTCCATATCCATCTCAAACTCCTGTTTGCCAAATCAACCAGGCACCGCCCCATAACAACAAGGTGGTGAGGTAGGGGCTCAGGTTGGCGGCTTTGCTGAGAAAGGCTCGATGTGCTGCATTGAGCTCGTGCGTGCTATCCCATAGCGTGGGTAGCGTGAACATGACTGCGAACAACAGTCCCGCCAGCACTGAGACACCGGGCCGTTGCGTTAGCGCGGACAGGATGCCGACAATCAGCACCAGCGGTAACGTACAAGCCGGTAACGTCAGGCCCAGCTTGAGTGCGTGCGACAGACCGTCATGCCGGGGAAGCAGGCGGTAAAACTCAAGATGTGGAACCGGCAAATAAATCTTGCGGGTAATCAGATAGACCAGGCCAATTACCCCCAGCATCAGGATTGCCATATGTGAAGAAAGCTCCGCCAATCCAATCACGGCAGCGGCGCTAAATACCACCACCAGCAACAGCACTCGTGACAGCGTAAGCTTAACCAGCGCCAGCCAGCGCTGTTTTACCGTATCGTGACTGGCGCGTACCGCAAACAAGGTGTGCGTGGCAATCGTGCAAGGCTCAAAAAAGGACAAAAAGCCCAACACTGCGGCGGTCATTAACAATATCGTACTCATCGTACCCTCCTGTCATTCATTCGGCTGTTAAGCACTACCCAATGTAGCGAGGCTGTTCATGCCAATCGCTTGCTGAGTTCCGTCCGCAATTTATTGGCTCTCGGTAACGACGAAAACGCCAGCTTGCCGTCAATTGCGATCGCGGGCGACGACATCACGCCCAGTTCCACCGCATAGTCCATTTCCTCCAGAATGTTCACCTCGCGCCAGGTGATTCTGCCTTGCCCCATTTCTTCGACCGCCGCCTTAAGCATACTTTTGGCCTGGGTGCACTTACCGCAGCCCGGTGATGAAAATACTTCCACTTTAACCATTTCGATCTCCTTTCAATTGTTTCTTCATACTGCTCTCCAAAGCGGCAAGAATCGGGCATTCCACCAGCGGTTTGGTCTCATCATCGCAAATCGTGATGAGCTCGCTGAGCGCCTGCGACATAACCTGCAATGCCTTGATTTTGTGCTCCAGATACAGCTTTTTCTCGATGGCAACGCTCTTCACGTCCTTGCAACAGGCGGCGTTATTGCTCCTCAAAGCTAACAACTCACCGATTTCCACTAAGCTGAAACCACAATGTTGAGATTGTTTGATAAAACGCAGGCGCCGAACGGCGGCGTCATCGTACAACCGGTAGCCGGCGTCGGTCTTGCTGACCGGCGCAAGCAATCCTGCCTTTTCATAGTAGCGGACGGTATCGGTTGTCACTCCAAAACGGTGGGCAAGCTTTCCTATCGTAAACACGGTTCTCTCCTCCATCATTTTCACATTCTAGACCTTGGAGTTAAGACCAATGTCAAGGGCGATCTGCCAGAGCACCAGGAATCTGTGAGCAGTTCAATGGCTATGTCGACTGCATCGCGGCCACTTCAACTGGCAGACGTTGAGCGCCACCACCTTTGCCCTCACGGTAGCGAAGTGGAACTCAATGACTGCAGCTAATTGACTGTAGCTGGGTAAATAAAAACACTTGTCCTTTCCTTGTTTTGTTCCACCAGGCCTTCACCAGTTTGCTTTGATGCACACGCAAATTATCTAGAATCTAGAACGCTATTGCCTCGCATCCTTGATCAGAGACCCAAGCAATTCAATGCGCTGATCCGAGTCGTTGTGCCGTCTATGATCTCCCAGCGTGCGCAGCCTTGGTTGGTCATCGTGGCAATCATCGACAGCCACTGACGCGTACCCGGTGCTTAGACCCCCGGCGTTTTCCCTTCGGCGCAAAGCCACGGCCACGCACATCGGTGTTGACCAGCGCGGTCTCATCAGCCCAGTGAATCTCGCCACCCTCGGGACAGCACGCTTGGCAATCTTCGAATAGGCTTCGTCAAGCCAAAGCTTGACCGCCTCGGGGCGCTGTTCGTAGGCTTTTTTGATCGGCTTTTTGCGGGGTAAATCTCCTACGCTGCGTATCGGAATGGAAATCGCACACGCTTGTTGGATGCGCTGGCTGACCGTTGCACGACTCCACACCGCAAAATCCATTCTCGGTTGCTCGGGACTTGCCGCACGCAGAATCACCAACAGTCCAAACTATTTAAAGGCCGAATCTATAGCGTACGATTTTTTCCGTTTTGTGCGCTGCCCCCTATAAAACAACATAGCGGATTTTGGGTTATTACCACGTCATACGCCATCACATCGCACTGTAGTGAAACTCGCTTGACTCTGTACCCTGGTACGGTTGTTAGGATAGCAATATCTTTCAATAACCCAGGAGAAAGTAAAATGAGCATGCATAATTTACGTGTCACCGGCATGACCTGCGACCACTGCGCCAGATCCATCGAAAAGGCCTTGTCGGTCGTGGCGGGCGTAAGCCGGGCCGAAGTGTCCTACGCGGCGGGTAGTGCGAAGGTTGAAACTGCCGCCGATGTAACCGTCTCGATCCTTATCAACGCAATCAAGGGTGCAGGCTACGGTGCTGAATCGGTTGCCGGTTCCAGCGCTGAGCCCCCCGCAGCAAACACGTCCGGCCTCAAAGTCGCGATCATCGGCACCGGCTCGGGAGCGTTCGCGGCCGCCATCCGCGCTGTCGAAGCCGGCGCGGTTGTGACGGTCATCGAAGCGGGACAAATCGGCGGCACCTGCGTCAACGTCGGCTGCGTGCCGTCCAAAATCATGATCCGCGCCGCGCACATCGCCCACCTGCAAAGCGACCACCCGTTCGATGGACTGAAAAAACACCACGCCGTTGTCGACCGCAAGGCACTGGTGGCCCAACAGCAAGCCCGGGTAAATGAATTGCGTCATGCCAAGTACGAAAGCATCCTGCAATCCAATCCTGGCATTACGCTGGAAAAAGGCTTTGCACGTTTTAAGGACGCCCATACCCTGGTGGTGAAAAAGGCCGACGGCAGCGAGAAAGAAATCATCGCCGACCGCATCCTGATCGCCACCGGCCGCGCGCCTGCGATCCCGGACACGCCGGGCCTGAAAGGCACGCCTTACTGGACTTCAACCGCTGCGCTGGTGGCGGAAGAGCTGCCGCAACATTTGATCGTGCAGGGTGGCTCGGTAGTGGCGCTGGAACTGGCGCAAGCGTTTCTGAGATTGGGCTCGCGGGTCACGCTGGTAGCGCGCTCCACGCTGCTGTCCAGGGAAGACCCCGCCATCGGCGAGGCACTCAAGGCCGTGCTGGAAGGCGAAGGCATGCGCATCCTGACCGATACCGGGGTGAAACACGTGTGTTACGACGGTAAGCTGTTCCAGGTGGATATCGGCTCCGAAACGCTCAGCGGCGACCGCTTGCTGGTCGCCACCGGGCGCACCCCCAACACCGCCGGGCTGGCGCTGGATAAGGCCGGGGTGAACATCGACGCCAGCGGCGCGGTCATCATTGACGATCACATGCGGACTTCAGTGGCACATATCTACGCTGCAGGCGATTGCACCAATCAGCCGCAGTTCGTTTATGTAGCGGCAGCTGCGGGTACTCGCGCCGCAATCAACATGACTGGCGGCGATGCCGTTCTGGACCTGTCAGCTATGCCCGCTGTTGTATTTACCGACCCGCAGGTGGCGACAGTGGGGCTCGACGAAGCGCAGGCCGCCGCGCGCGGCCTGGAAACAGACAGTCGCACGCTGAGCCTGGACAACGTGCCGCGGGCGCTGGCCAACTTCGACACGCACGGTTTCATCAAGCTGGTGGCGGAAAAGGCATCCGGCCGTTTACTGGGCGCACAAGTGCTGGCAGCGGAAGGCGGCGAAATCATCCAGACGGCGGTGCTTGCTATCCGCAATCGCATGACGATTGCGGAGTTGGCCGGGCAACTGTTTCCCTATCTAACTATGGTTGAAGGGTTGAAGCTTTGTGCACAGACTTTTAACAAAGACGTGAAGCAGCTATCGTGCTGCGCAGGTTAACTCACGCCGAACCACGAGACAATTTCTGAAAGAGGTGTCGTAATGAAAGATCTCATCAAACAATTCTCCGGACTGATCGGTGCGGGGGTCGCTGCGGCGTGCTGTCTGGGCATTCCCGTAGTGCTGGCGTCGCTCGGCGTGGTAGGGCTAGGGTTCATTACCTATGACGCCTATCTGTTTCCGCTCTTCGTCGGCTTCATCGGCTTCAATCTGTGGCTGCTGTACCGTTCGGCGCGCACACACCAGCGGCTCGCGCCCTTCTGGCTGGGCCTTGTTGCTGGCATCGCGGGTGCGGCGGCACTGTGGCTGATGGTCACAGGGATACGTCCCATGCCGTGGCTGGTCTACACCAGCCTGGGCGTGCTGGTCACGGGTAGCCTGTGGGACTTTGTCAACGGCCGGCGCGCGGCGGCCTGCGGCACCGGGCCTGCATGCGCCGCGCCGGCTTCGGTAGCGCCCGTTGATCCGGCGCGGCGCATCATAACCGGGGCCGCCATGAGCGCCGGGGCGGCGCTGGCTTTTTACGGGATGTACAAATCGGTGCAGGCTTTTGCGCCCGTCGCTGGCACAAATGAAATCGCCTGCTGGGGCATCAACGAATGCAAGGGACAAACGTCTTGTACCACGGCATTCAATGCCTGCACCGGCCAGAACGAATGCAAGGGCAAAGGCTACATCTACGTGCCCGCCAAGGATTGTGCCGTACGCGGCGGCCAGCCGCTGGCGGGCTCGCCAGCTGACCCAGCAAAAGGAAAAGCATGATGCTTGGCAGACAAAGTGGCTTCCATGATGTTAGCTTCGGGATTGACGCAGAGGGAATTTCAATGAATCAGGCGTGCAGGCTCACTGGCGATAACGCTTCGGATCGGCAATCTTCACCAGTCTAAATATGATGTCAGGTATAGCGACGGCCTCGTCTACCCAATTCGGTCTCGGCCTGCGGCCACCCTTTTACCAGGAAGCTGCACAGGGTCGTGTGTGCGTCGACTGGTTCGAACTGGTCAGCGAAAATTTCATGGTCGCCGGGGGAAATCCTTTGCGTGTCTTGAAAGCAGTTTGCGAGCATTATCCGGTGGCTCTGCATGGGGTTTCGCTTAATTTGGGTGGCAGCGATCCGTTAGATGAAGATTACCTGAGGAAACTCAGCGCGCTTGCTAACCAGGTACAGCCAATACATATTTCTGACCATTTGTGCTGGACGCGTCATGGCGGTCACCATTTGCACGATTTACTACCGCTACCCTATACCGAGGAGGCAGTACGGCATGTGGCACTGCGGATTCGGCAAGTACAGGCGCGTCTCGGGCAACGCATTCTGATCGAAAATGTTTCCAGCTATGCCGAGTTCAACCACAGTACGCTGTCCGAATGGGAATTTCTCGCAGCGGTCACCGAAACGGCCGACTGTCATATCCTGTTGGATATCAACAACATCCTGGTCAGCGCCCATAATCACGGGTTCGATCCGTATCAGTACATCGAAGCCGTACCGGCGACGCGCGTGCGTCAGATACACCTCGCCGGGCATAGCGCGAACGGTCCATTACTGATTGACACCCACGACCATCCCGTGTCCGATTCTGTATGGGATTTGTATGCTGCAGCGTTGCGACGCTTCGGTCCGGTCGCCACCATGATCGAGCGTGACGACAAGATTCCG
>JAYVKW010000074.1:0-12456 GCA_043768015.1 Gallionella sp. | reverse complement strand
CCGGGCTTGACCATCACCATATCCGCGCCTTCCTGCAGATCAAGGCCGACTTCCCACAACGCCTCGTCGGAATTGGCCGGGTCCATCTGGTAGGTGTATTTGTTGCCTGCGCCCAGGTTGCCGCTGGAGCCGACGGCGTCGCGGAACGGGCCGTAGAAGCTGGAGGCATATTTGGCGGAGTAGGCCATGATGCGGGTGTGGATGTGGCCGTTGGCATCCAGTGCCGCGCGCACTGCGCCGATGCGCCCGTCCATCATGTCGGATGGGGCGACGATGTCCGCGCCCGCAGCGGCATGGGCCTGCGCCTGCCTGGTCAGCACCGCGACGGTTTCGTCGTTGAGGACATAGCCGCTGTCGTCTATCAAGCCGTCCTGTCCATGGCTGGTGTAGGGGTCGAGGGCGATGTCAGTCATCACGCCGAGTTCCGGGAAATTCTTTTTCAGCGTGGCCACCACGCGTGGCACCAGGCCATTCGGATTGTAGGCTTCGCGCGCATCCAGACTCTTCAGCGGCGCATCGATCACCGGGAAGATCGCCATCACCGGAATGCCCAGTTTTACGCATTGCTCGGCATCCTTGAGCAGCAGATCCAGCGTCTTGCGCTGCACCCCCGGCATGGACTTGACGTCCTCGACTTTGTTGCCGCCCTCCAGCACGAAGACCGGGTAGATGAAATCCGCCGGTGTAAGCACGTGCTCACGCATCAAGTCCCGCGAAAAGGCATCGTGACGCATGCGGCGCATTCTTTTATGTGGGTACTGTCCGAGTGTTTGCATGATTTTTTCCTACAAGGTTATTTTCTTGGAACTATTTTAGGAACTACTTATCTGATGCAGTGAATGATGAAAGTCATTCCACGTTTCTCCTCCCTGAGCGTGTGTCTTAACTCTGTTAAGACTTTGCCCCCGGCCTCCCCCTTTGGCTGGGGGCATTTTTTTGGCTAAAAATCCAAAATGCCGTCGCCATACTGCGTTGCACTCGAAAAATCTTGCTTGCATAACACCACGTATGCGGCGCGGCGATTTTTGTCGTGCGCCTTGTCTGACTTATAACCAGCCACTTGGTTACCGTCTTTCGGGTGCCCGGCCAAAAGTTCTTCGGCTGGTAGCCTAGTGGAATGGCTAGTAGTTTCATCAGGCATTTTGGATTTTAGCTTTGCCCAAGCCACTTGGCGATCACCGCTTCAGCCTCTTCCATGCCCAGTTTTTTCAAGCTGGAAAATAATTGCACGGTACATTGCGGAAAATGCTCGGCGAGATAAGATTTTACCCGATTCAGGGTCAGCGTGGCTTGTTGCCTGCTGAGTTTGTCCGACTTGGTGAGCAAGATATGCACCGGCTTGCCGGTCGGCGCGAACCAGTCCAGCATGTTTTCATCCAGCTCAGTCAGAGGATGACGTGAGTCCATGATGACCACCAGGCCGCTCAATTCTTCGCGCGTTTGCAAATACCCGCTGAGCAAGCCTTCCCAATGACGCTTGCTTTCGGGCGGCACTTTGGCATAGCCGTAACCGGGCAAATCCACCAGAAAATTATTGTTGCCGTTATTGTTTCCCCCATTATTGTTTCCTAGGGAAAAATAATTCAGATGCTGGGTGCGCCCGGGCGTTTTGCTGGTATAGGCCAGACGCACATGATTCGCCAGCGTATTGATCGCGCTCGACTTACCCGCATTGGAACGCCCAACGAACGCCACCTCTTTGCCGCCGTGTAGCGGCAAATCTTTCAGATGATTGACGGTGGTGTAGAACGCAGCTTGTGAAAACAACCCCATTACCAGGCCGCGAAAATCTTATCCGCCGCCGCGATGGTCGCCGCGATGTCCGCCTCGGTGTGTGCGGAGGATACGAAGCCCGCCTCGAAAGCTGACGGCGCCAGATATACGCCCGCCTCCAGCATGGCGTGGAAGAAACGATTGAATGCCTCCTTGTCGCAGGCCATTACTTCAGCATAGCCGGTTGGCAATGCCTTGCTGAAATACAGACCGAACATGCCGCCCACCGATTGTGCGCAGAATTGAACACCATGTTTTTTTGCACTGGTCGTCAGACCATCGGTCAACTGTTTGGTAAGTTTGGACAGGCGTTCATAGAAACCCGCCGCCTGAACCAGCTTCAAGGTGGCCAACCCGGCCGCCACCGCCACCGGATTACCGGACAGCGTGCCGGCCTGATACACCGCGCCGAGCGGGGCCAGGCACTGCATGATGTCGCGTCGTCCGCCAAAGGCCGCAGCTGGCAAACCGCCGCCCATCACCTTGCCCAGCGTCACCAGATCCGGTTTGACGCCGTAGTAACCTTGCGCTCCTTGCAGGCTGACGCGGAAGCCGGTCATCACTTCGTCCAGTATCAGCACCGCACCATGCTGGGTGCACAGCTTGCGCAAAGCTTGCAGAAACTCAGGCTTGGGCGTGATCAGATTCATATTGCCCGCCACCGGCTCAACGATCACCGCTGCGATCTCCTTGCCCATTTTGGCGAAAGCGCGCTCCAATCCTGCGGCATCGTTGTAGTCCAACACCGTGGTGAGAGCGGCGATCTCTGCCGGCACACCGGACGAACTCGGCTGGCCGAACGTCAGCGCGCCGGAACCGGCCTTGACCAGCAGGCCATCGGAATGGCCGTGGTAACAACCCTCGAATTTGATGATGCGGCTGCGCCCGGTAAAGCCGCGCGCCAAGCGTATCGCCGTCATCGTGGCCTCGGTGCCGGAACTCACCAGGCGCACCATTTCCAGGCTCGGCAACAGCTTGCACAGCAGTTCCGCCATTTCCAATTCAGCAGCCGTCGGCGCACCAAAACCCAAGCCTTTGGCTGCCGCATCCTGCACCGCCTTGACCACATCGGGATGGCAGTGCCCGGCGATCATCGGGCCCCATGAACCGACGTAATCGGTATAGCGTTTGTCATCCGCATCCCACACATAAGCTCCCTGACCGCGCTGCAAAAACAGCGGCGTACCGCCGACCGAACGGAACGCGCGCACCGGCGAATTCACTCCGCCCGGAATAACTTTTTGAGATTGATCAAATAGTTGTTGATTGTGCGAAGTCATGTAGTTTCTTTCTATGTTCAAAAATAATTTTAGGAGTAATTCAAAACTGAAAATTGTCGCGCAGCATCCCGGATATCTGCCGCACTAAACACCGCGGAAATTACTGCCAACGCATCGGCTCCCGCTTCCAGCAACGGCGCGCCGTTGTGTACCGTAATGCCGCCTATCGCCACCAATGGAACTGCAATCTCGCGTCGTGCCTGCTGCAATAAATCAGGCAAGGCCACCGCTGCATCCGGCTTTACCGTCGAGGAAAAGAAGCTGCCGAATGCCACGTAATCCGCGCCTTGCCGAACGGCTTCATGCGCCAGCGCCGCGCGATTATAGCAAGATACGCCAATGAGTTTACCGCTGCCCAACTGCACACGCGCCGCAATCACGCTGCCATCTTCACCACCCAGGTGCACACCGTCAGCATCTACTTGCCGCGCCAACACCGCATCGTCGTTGATGATCAGCGGCACAGAAAATTCATGGGCCAGCTCGCGCAATACCTTGGCTTGTTCCAAACGCAGTGCCGGATCAGCAGCCTTGTTGCGATACTGCAACACCTGCGCCCCACCCAGCAAAACCAGACGCACTTTGCGCAACAACTCCGCCGTATCTGTTTCGTCCGGCGTGATTGCGTATAACCCCTTAATTAGGCCGCTGCAGTTGTGGTTCATCATCCTCTTCGCCGCGCGCCCAAAACAAACGATCTGGAATATGCTGTCCCATACCGGGACGAAAGCCGGCATTCAAGGTTTGCCAAGTGTATTCCTGCGCCTCCTTGACCGCCTCCGGCACGGCCACGCCCTGCGCCATCAATGCCGCAATCGCGGACGCCAGAGTGCAGCCGGAGCCGTGATAAATTCCCGGCAAGCGCGCCCAGCTGTCACTGCTTATCACCCCACGCTCACTGTATAAAGTGTTGATGACCTTGGGCGTTTGTTCATGCGTGCCGGTGATCAGCACATACTCGCAACCCATGCGCAATATGCGCTTGGCGCATTCTTCGAGCGTCGGGTCGTCCTCTTCATTGTCTTCATCCAGCGCGAGGCGGCGCGCCTCCATGCTGTTCGGCGTGATGATGGTAGTCTGCGGAATCAGCAGTTCGCGCATCGCATCCAGCATGTCTTCATTCGCCAATTCGTCGCCGCGTCCCGAAGACAGCACCGGATCCAGCACCAACGGAATATCCGGATAGTCCGCCAGTATCTCGGCAATCGCCGCGATGTTTTCCACGCTGCCGAGCAAACCGATCTTGAATGCCGCTACCGGCACATCCTCCAGCATTGCGCGCGCCTGATCCACCACCCACTCCGGATCTATCGGCAGCACATCATCCACCCCGCTGGTGTCCTGCACGGTGATGGCCGTGACCACCGACAACGGATGGCAACCCATGCTGGAAATGGTCAACAAATCAGCCTGCAAACCCGCACCCCCGCTGGGGTCGGTTGCGGCGAAAGTCATTACTAACGGGAACGATTCGGTCATGATCTTGGTAATGGGTAATGTGCGCGACGTGTACGCATTTTACCCTATATGATGGCGACTACCGAACGCAATGATAACTTCAATTTGGAGAAAACCGGATGCGCATACTCCACACCATGCTACGCGTAGTCGATTTGGAAAAATCACTCGCCTTTTATAGCGGCGTGCTCGGCATGAAATTGCTGCGCCGCACCGACTACCCGGAGGGGAAATTCACGCTGGCTTTTGTCGGCTACAGCGACGAAGCCAGCGGCGCGGTGATCGAACTCACTCACAACTGGGGCGTGGACAAATACGAGCTTGGCAATGCCTACGGCCACATCGCCATTGAAGTGGAAGATGCCTACGCCGCCTGCGAAAACATCAAACAACGCGGCGGCAAGGTAGTGCGCGAAGCGGGTGCCATGAAACACGGCCGCACGGTGATTGCGTTTGTCGAAGATCCGGATGGGTATAAGATTGAGCTGATCCAGAGGAAGACGGAGTAGCCAAATCCGCCGGACTGCCTCGGCCTAACTTCTCACATGGCGACGATCCGCCCATATCAATGGCGGAATGGCAAGATGCTATAATCCGCGCCTCTCTAAACGGGCATGGCGATGATGCCACCCCTGATAATAAATTCGCTATGCCCGTTTTTCCCCAACCGAGCGTGTGTTGTTGGGGCTTTAGCCCCTTACAACCACGGCCTACCCCTCGCGGGTGCAACCCTGGTGGAACTACTAGCCATTCGACTAAGCCCGCAAGCGGGCAAGTCGCTGGTTATCCCCCAGAGGGAGTACCAAGGGTAGGCAATCCACTGTCCGGCTTGCCGGACGTGGAATTGACACAGGGGCAAACGAATCGCTACGCGAGTTTCACGTTAATGGTGCTGTTTCATGTCTGCCGTATTAAATTTCAAATCCCATTTGGCCGAATTATTCGCGCAGGCGTTGTGCGAGGTCGCTCCAGAATTTGCAAACAATGGTGCGACACAAACCGAGATACTCATCGAGCGCCCCAAGCTGGCGACGCATGGTGATTACGCCTGCAATCTGGCGATGCAACTGGCCAAGCCGCTGCGCAAGTCGCCGCGCGATATTGCCCAGGCATTGATCGCGGCGTTGCCGAAATCCGATGTCATTGAGAAGATGGAGGTCGCCGGAGCCGGATTCATCAATGTGTTCATCACCACTGCGGCGAAGCGGGGTGTGGTGCGTGGTGTGTTGCAGGCGGGCGCGGGCTATGGTCATATCCATCTCGGCGCGGGACGCAAGGTGGGGGTGGAGTTCGTATCCGCGAATCCGACCGGGCCGCTGCATGTGGGTCACGGGCGCGGCGCGGCGGTGGGCGATTGTTTGTGCAATGTGCTGCATGCGGCCGGCTGGAACGTGACGCGCGAGTTTTACTACAACGATGCGGGTGTGCAGATCGACAATCTGACGCATTCGGTGCAATTGCGCTGTAAGGGCATCACGCCGGATGACCCGTCCTGGCCGGAAGCGGGTTACCGCGGCGATTACATCGCAGATGTGGCACACGCCTACTTGGCGAAAGAAGCTATCAAAGCGGACGATCAACATATTATCGGCAAAGGCGAGGTGAACGATACCGAGGCGATACGCCATTTTGCAGTGGCTTATTTGCGCCGTGAGCAGGACCTTGATCTGCGCGCCTTCGGGGTGAACTTCGATGTTTTCGCGCTGGAATCCGCGCTGTACACTGATGGCAAAGTGGAAGAAGTGGTCCACAAGCTGATCGCCAGCGGCCACACTTATGAACAAGATGACGCGCTGTGGTTGCGCACCACCGATTTCGGCGACGACAAAGACCGGGTTATGCGCAAAAGCGACGGCACTTACACTTATTTCGTGCCGGACGTGGCCTATCATCTGGACAAGTGGCGGCGCGGCTTTACGCGCGTGATCAACGAGCAGGGTGCGGATCATCACAGCACGATCACGCGGGTAAGGGCAGGGTTGCAAGCGCTGGATGTCGGCATCCCGCAGGGCTGGCCGGACTACGTTTTGCACCAGATGGTGACGGTGCTGCGCAACGGACAGGAGGTGAAGATATCCAAGCGCGCGGGCAGCTATGTCACGCTGCGCGACCTGATTGACGAAGTCGGCTGCGATGCCACGCGCTATTTTCTCGCCGCGCGCCACCCCGATTCGCAACTGGCGTTCGACATTGACCTGGCGAAATCCAAGAGTAACGACAACCCGGTGTACTATATCCAGTATGCCCACGCCCGCGTCAGCGCGGTGTTAGCGCAATGGAGCGGAGAGCGGCAAGCCTTGCTGCAGGCCGATGTCGGCCTGCTGGATAGCGAATACGAAACGGCCTTGCTGCAACAGATGATCGATTATCCCGAGGTGATCGAGAATGCCGCGCAGGATTTGGCGCCGCACCTGATCGCCTTTTATCTGAAGGAGTTGGCGGCCGATTTCCACAGCTACTATAATGCCTCGCGCTTTCTGGTTGAAGACGAGGCGGTAAAATTGGCACGGCTGGCGTTGATCGCCGCAGTGGCGCAGGTGATGCGCAACGGTTTGGCAATACTCGGTGTAAGTGCACCGGAGAAGATGTGATGAGAAGGAACGGGTAAACATGGGCAGTAACAACGGCAACAAATCCATCCCATCGCGCAAGGGCGGGAATTCGTTATGGATCGGTATACTCGTTGGCATGGTGGTCGGTGTCGGCATGGCTGCCGGAGTGGTCTGGTACCTCAAGAAATCGCCCAGTCCTTTTTTGCAAAAAGAGCAGTTGACGGTCAATCCGCCGATAGATGCCGCAAAGTCCCCTCCGCCCGCCGGAGCCAAAGTTCCCAATGCGCAACCGGCAGCCTCAGGCAACAACGGCAAGCCGCGTTTTGAATTTTACAAGGTGCTGACCGACAAACCTGATGCGCCGCCCATTGCACCGGCCAAGCCCGCCGATAAATCCCAGCCAGGCAAAACCCAGCCAACGGACAGGAAACCTGTTGCCGTCTACGAAGCGCAGATATTGCAGGCGGGATCATTTCCCAATGTCAACGATGCTGAAAACCTCAAGGCCAAACTTGCTTTGCTGGGTGTCGAAGCCAACATTCAAACCGCGACCATCCCGGATAAAGGCGTGTGGTATCGTGTGCGTTTGGGACCCTATAAAACTGCGGATGAGATGAATCACGCGCGCGGATTTCTGAAACAAAATGGGGTGGATAGCACTCCGATGCAGGCGCAATAAGCGTATTTACAATCACCAAAAGGAGCGATACATGAAAAGTATGATGGAACAACTAGCCATTCGACTAAGCAATCTAAAAACGATTGCCAAATCGCCGATTATGATCAAGGGATTGTTGGTTGCGGCAGCACTGTTTATCAGCGGAGCGGCATTGGCCGATGCGCAACTCGGCAAAGATTATAGTTTGCTGAATCCGGCGCAACCGGCCAGCACCAAGAAAATCGAAGTGCTGGAGTTTTTCTTTTACGGCTGCTCGCACTGTTTCCATTTGCATCCAAAGTTAAGCGCGTGGGAAAAGACCATGCCTAAAGATGTTGAGCTGACTTTGGTGCCCACCGTTTTCCGTGATTCCTGGGAGCCGATGGCAAATACTTTCTACGCGCTGGAAAGCATGGGGCAACAGCAACAGTTACATGACGCACTGTATCGTGCTTGGAACGAAGAAAATATGGCTTTGACCGATGCAGACAAAATTGCCGATTTTGTGGCTAAGCATGGGGTGGATCGCGCGAAATTCACCGCTGTTTACAACTCCTTCTCCATGCAAAGCAAAGTGACGCGCGCCAAGCAAATGATACGCAGTTACGGTATCAGCGGCACACCCACCTTGGTGGTAGACGGAAAATATGTGATCGAAGGCTTGCAACCTGAAGATACTGTTCGCGTATTGAAAGAAGTGATCGTGATGGCGCGCAAGGCGCACCGGAGCTAAATTTATTGAAGCTCCCGATGGAAACTTGCAGTGATTGAGAGTCGATGAAAAAATGGGAATGCCGCTGCGGATAGTCATTAGTGGCGCATCAAGCGGCTTGGGTCTGGCTCTCTCGCGCCATTATCTTGAACGCGGCGCAACCGTCGCCGTATTCGCCAGGCGCGACGAGTTGCTGCAAGCCCTTGCCACAGAATTCCCCAATCAGGTTTTTTGCTACGCGCTGGATGTGCGCGATGGCCCTGCGGTGCAAAATGCCGCAAACGATTTTATCGCGCGCGCCGGGGTGCCGGATGTGGTCATCGCCAACGCCGGGGTGAGTGTCGGCACGCTCACCGAATACGCCGAAGATATTGATGCTTTTCAGCAGGTAATGGATGTCAATGTATTAGGCATGGTGAAAACTTTCCAACCTTTCGTTGCGGCGATGCGTGCGGCGCAGCAGGGTACGCTGGTCGGCATCGCCAGCGTGGCGGGTTTTCGCGGCCTGCCGGGGGCGAGTGCCTACTCTGCCTCCAAAGCTGCCGCAATCTCCTACCTGGAATCCTTGCGAGTCGAGTTACATGGCAGCGGTGTGAAAGTCGTTACGATTTGTCCGGGCTACATCAAGACCCCGATGACCGCCGTCAACCCTTATCCTATGCCGTTTATTCTGGATGCTGATGAAGCGGCAAAGCGTATGGTGCGCGCCATTGAGCGGCAAACTTCATTCACCGTGATTCCATGGCAAATGGGCTTGGCCGGACGTGTGCTCAAATATTTACCCAACCATATATATGATCGATTATTCGTCAACGCACCGCGCAAGCCGCGCGTTAATGGCTAAAAACTCGCAGTTGTACCTGCAAAGTGTTTCACCACTTTGCCAATCTGGCGAGTTTTCTGTATTCTGCGAGGCTGCGTTACTTGAGGTTCGGCAGGCTTGCGGATTTTAAGGATTTTCCCAACCCATTTATTATAAGGAAGTCATAATGAAAACCATTTTTACTCTGTTGGCTCTATTTGCGTTTACCGGCACCGCCATTGTTGTACCTCAATCCAGCGCTTATGCCGCCAGCCAATATCCCAACAAAGGCAAAGTGCTGGAAGTGATGGACGCCTCAATTTATACCTACATGCAAGTCGAGAGCGATAAGGGCCCGGTATGGCTTGCCGCCTCAAAAACCACCGTCTCTAAAGGTGACATCATCAGCTATCCTAACGGCAATGTGATGACCAACTTTACCAGCAAATCGCTCAATCGTACTTTTGAAAAAATTATTTTTCTGGATAAAGTAAAAGTTGAAAAGAAAAAATAAGTTAGCCAGTTAGTAAAATAAAAAACCCGGGTTTCCCCCGGGTTTTTTATTTGTTAACGCACGTAGGCCGTCAGAATACCTTCAAGTTACTTTTACCTCATTACCCTTCCAGCTTGCGTCTCAAAACATCGTTCAATTGCGCAGGATTAGCCTTGCCCTTGCTGGCCTTCATCGCCAGTCCGACAAAGAAGCCGAACACTTTATCCTTGCCGCTGCGATACTCAGCCACTTGAGCCGGGTTGGCGGCGATGATTTCGTCCACGATCTTCTCGATCACGCCCGAATCGGAGACTTGCTTCAGTCCCATCTGTTCAATAACTTTATCAACATCACTTTCTGTTCCAGTCCATAACGCAAAGAATACCTTTTTGGCTCCTGCATTTGAGATAGTTGAGTCTGTGATGCGTGTAATTAATTTAGCAAGGTTTTCTGCGGATACGCGGATTACATCCTTCCCTGGAATGCCATCTCTGACTTCAATTGCGACAGGTTCATCAGCCTCGTCACGAACGCCCTCTAGCATGAAACGGCGTACTTCATTGATTATCCAGTTGGCCAAAAGTTTGGGTTGGTTGCAGGCTTGTGTTGCTGCTTCGAAATAACTTGCCATGCCTTTGCTGTGAGTCAACGTGCTTGCATCGTAGGGCGATAGTCCGAACTCGGACTGGAAGCGTTGCTGCATTGCTTGTGGCTGCTCGGGCAGCGTGGCGCGCACCTGCTCCAGCATCGCGGGTGTGATGTCCAGTGGCAACAAATCGGGGTCTGGGAAATAGCGATAATCGTGCGCGTCTTCCTTGCTGCGCATCGCGCGCGTCTCGCCGGTGTCCGGGTTGAACAATATGGTGGCCTGATGGATCTTGCCGCCGTTCTCTATGGTGTCGATCTGCCACTGTACTTCGTAGTCGATGGCCTGCTGCATGAACTTGAACGAGTTGAGATTCTTGATCTCGCGGCGCGTGCCGAGCGGCTCACCGGGGCGGCGCACCGAGACGTTCACGTCGCAACGGAACGAACCTTCCTGCATGTTGCCGTCGCAAATGTCATTCCAGCACACTATTTTGTGCAGCGCCTTGGCATAGGCCACCGCCTCAGCGGCGGAACACATGTCCGGTTCGGAAACGATCTCCAGCAGCGGCGTCCCGGCGCGGTTCAGGTCGATGCCGGTCAAGCCTTGAGAATCGCCATGGACCGACTTGCCCGCGTCTTCTTCCAGATGGGCGCGGGTGATGCGCACCACTTTTTCGTAGGGTTTGGCGTTGCCGGACAACGGCTCGACCTGAATCGTCAACGCGCCCTGCCCCACCACCGGCAAATCGAACTGGCTGATCTGATAGCCTTTGGGTAAATCAGGATAAAAATAATTTTTGCGCGCAAACACCGAACGCGGCGCGATGTGCGCACCGACCGCGAGGCCGAACTTGATCGCGCGCTCCACCGCGCCCTTGTTCAACACCGGCAGCACGCCGGGCAACGCGATGCTCACCGCGTCTGCCTGGGTGTTCGGCTCCGCACCGTAGGTGGTGGAGGCGCCCGAAAAGATTTTGCTGTTGGTCGAAAGCTGCGTGTGCACTTCTAACCCAATGACGATTTCCCATTGCATGATTTATGTAATCCTATTTGTGTGTGGCTTTGGTGGATACGCTGCGCTTTATCCACCCTACATTGAGATTTGGAAACAAGTAGGGTGGATAAAAGCCGCAGGCCGTATCCACCATCGCAATTATTCAAACTTCATTCCGGCGATGGATACCGGTTCACATTCACCCCAAGATGTTTCGTACCAGCTCCGGGCCACTGCTTGCCGAAACGAACTGTATGGCCAATCTGCTGGCCGCTGGACGTGGTCATGCTTGACCGGGTTGTAGTGTATGTAATCCATATGATGCCGCCAATCTTCCTCGTTTCTAAGCAAATGCTCCCAGTAATGCCGTTGCCACAAAGTCTTTTCATTGCGCGCATTGAGCGGGCTTTTCATTCCAATCGAAACGAACCGTTTGATCTGCCGCCACCGCTCCGAAAAATCGTTGTCGCCTTCCGGCAATTGCCAGATGCAGTGCAGATGGTCAGGAAGTACGACGATGGCATCCATGGCAAATGGTCGGTCTTCCATTACGCGGCGAAAAGCATGGTGTAACCGTTCAATAGCGTGCTTCCCAGTTAGCCACGGGCGGCGACCGTGAGTAACCACGGTGAAAAAATAACTCCCGCCGGACTGAAAGGCGCGTTTATATTCGCTCATTTTGTTTGATGGTGGATACGCTGCGCTTTATCCACCCTACCTCCATTATCTCCGCCCGTAATCCGTAGGGTGGATAAAGCGCAGCGTATCCACCACATTTAGGCATCTCAAATTCCTTGCGGCGCGCGGCTGTGCCAGTCCGTCGCCAATTGATATTGATGCGCAACATTCAGCATCCGCGCCTCGGCAAAATAGTTGCCGATGATTTGCAGGCCAACCGGACGAGCGTTGCTGCCAAAGCCGCAAGGAATGGACATGCCGGGCAGTCCGGCCAGATTCACCGCAATGGTGTAGATGTCGGACAGATACATCTGCACCGGATCGTCGCCCTTCTCGCCCAGGTTGAAGGCGGTGCTCGGGCTGGTTGGCCCCATGATGACGTCGCATTGCTTGAACGCATCGGTAAAATCCTGCGCGATCAGGCGGCGGATTTTCTGCGCTTGCAAATAATAGGCATCGTAGTATCCG
>JAYVKW010000073.1:0-7248 GCA_043768015.1 Gallionella sp. | reverse complement strand
GTAAACCAGCACGCGTTTAAAGTGTTCCATGTCGCCTCTGAAATCGGCACGGAGTTTCGTTATTTTAGATCCGCTGTCATGTTGTGCCTGTGCAGTAATCATTTCCTTTGATCCTAACGGACATGGCGAGTAGCCGTCCCTGATTATGAAACTCGGCATGCCCGTTCCCTCTCTCCGTCTCTGATGGGACGACTAGCCAATCGACTAAGCCCGCAAGCGGGCAAGGCGCTGGTTATCTCCCGCAAGCGGGAGAAAGGACAAACGTGAAAAGCGATTTTCAATTCTGCCATCACAGGTGATACTCCAGAGCAAGCCGCGCCTGCAGCTTGCGCGCCTGGCGAAAAGCCTCTTTCAGAATGCGCCGGTCCAGCTCGTTCAGGCGTTCCGGGTCGATCAGATTATCCAGCGCGTCGTCGCTTATGCCCTGCGTCTTCTGCTCGTCGTGATGGCGCAGGCGCAGCACCTGGATGAACAGGAAGGCGCCGATCCAGGCTTCGATTTCGGACGGATGAACTTTTATCCGCGCAGCGCTTGCGCGCAGGCGCTGGATGGTGCTGGTTTGTGTCACGCCCGCCGCCAGGCTGAAGATGCGCGCCGCATCCACAAACGGGGTGATGCCGTTGAGCTTGAGATCAAGCTTATGCTCCTTGCCCACCACAAAATCGCGCATCACGCCGAGAGGTGGGCGGATGCTCATCGCGTTCCACGCCATCTGGTGCAGGAAACGGGTATTGTCGCTGGCGACCCTTGTCAGCCACAGTCGTAACTCTTCGGCGAGGAAATGCGTACCATACAGTGCACGGAAGTCGAAAAAAATCGAGGCGTGCAGCAGCGCTTCCGGTGTCCCGTTGGTGATCCAGCCGGAAAAAATGCGCTTCCATTCTTCCAGCGACAGACACCATTGCGGATTCGATGCCATCATCTTGCCCCGGCACAAGGGGAAGCCGCACAAGGCCAGGGTGTCGTTGATGCGTTTGGCCATCGGCAACAGTTGTGCTCGCACTCGATCCGCCGTCATGCCGTGCGGCACGCTGAAGATGAGTGCGTTGTCCTGATCGGTGCTCAACGTCTGCTCGAAGCGTCCTTCCGAACCCAGCGCCATCCAGCACAGCCGTTCAGCTATCGGAGTCGCGCCAAGCCCGCTGGCTATGCATTCCAGCTCGACCACCCGCGCCGTCAGCAGGTCGTTGAATGTGGAGATGAACTGGGTCAACTGTTCCGCCGCCACCCCTTGCGCCATCATGTTGTGCGCCATGCTGCGGATGTCGGCGACAGCCTGCTGTAACTCTTTAGGAAGCCGGGCGTGGCGTATCGCTGAGCCGATCTGGCGGAAGCCTACGCGTTGCAAGGCAAACAGGTCTTTTTCCGACACCAGCCCGACCAGTCGTTCGTTTTCAACCACCAGCACGTGCCGGAATCCTTGTTTGGCCATGACCAGCGCTGCCTCATGCGCCAATGCCTGCGGCGGCAAGCTGGTCAGTTGTGTGGTCATCACCCCGATCACCGGCTGGTCAAGATCAATCTGCGGCAGCGCGATACGCGCCAGCACATCGGGCAGCGTCAGAATACCGAGCGGTCTCCCTGCATCATCGACCGCCACCATCGAACCGATGCGCGACTCATGCATCTGCTCCAGCACGTCACGTATGCAGGTTTGCGGAGCGCAAGTGATGGGCGCACGACGGATGATGGCGGACAGTGGACTGGTCAGCGATTGCTGTCCGGCGCTCGATTGTGTGTACTGCGTCTGAATGACTTGCTTGGAATGCTCCAGCAGATTGGCGATACGCCGTGTACAAAAATCCCGGAACGGCGAACTGAATCCGAGCAAGGTGTGGAAATCCGCAACCGACAGTTCATAGCAGAAAGTGTCCTTGCCGGCCCGATAGATGCTGGCTACCGGGCGATGCGCCAGCAGAGCACCGAGTGGAAAACATTCTCCTTCCGACAGTTCCAGCCATGTGTCCGCTTCGCTGGCATCGGCGACATTTTGCTCGCCTTGCACCATTCCCTGCTTGATGATCAGAAAACGCTCCACTACGCCCTGCTCCGGCGAGGCGATCACCTCGCCCTGGGCATAATAAGCAATCCGCATGCGCTCCAGCATCCACAGCAGATGCGCCGGTTCCATCCGGTCGAACGGCGCGTGGGCAGCGAAGGATGACAATTGGGAAGCGTGGATCGCACTCAAGGCATGGCCTCTTTAAATGTAGCGATGGTATATTATAGTCGCACTATATCTCTCGACTTCACCATGCAATTCACCAACCCTGCTTCCGATGAAATCCGCCAGTTGCTGCATAAGGTGCACAGCGTTGCGGTGGTGGGTTTGTCGCCAAATCCCGCGCGCCCCAGCTTCATGGTAGCGCGCGGGCTGCAAAGTCTTGGCTATCGCATCATTCCGGTACGGCCACGACACGGTGGGGCGGAGGTGCGCCCTATGGTTGATGAGGTGTTAGGCGAGAAAGCGTTCCCGAACCTGGAAAGCCTGCCCGAACTTCCGGACATCGTGGATGTGTTTCGCGCAGCGGAGCACGTCCCCGCCATTGTGGAAAGTTGCATCAAGCTCGGCATCAAATACCTTTGGCTGCAGGAAGGTGTCGTTCACCAAGCCGCCGCACAGCGCGCCAAGGAAGCAGGCATCACCGTGGTGATGGATCTCTGCATGTGGCGCGAGGCAGCAAGGCTGGGCGCACGATCTGCCATAAGTAAGCAATCATGAAAAAGCAGCGTTGCACCTGGGCAGGCGATGATGCCCTGTATCAGCATTATCACGATACCGAGTGGGGTGTAGCGCTGCATGACGATCAGCGCCTGTTCGAGTTTTTGATTCTGGAAGGCGCACAGGCAGGCTTGAGCTGGATCACCATCTTGCGCAAGCGCGATAATTATCGCGTTGCCTTCGATAATTTCGACGCGACGCGCATTGCCGCTTATGGCGCAAATAAAATAGAATCGCTACTACAGGATGCAGGCATCGTGCGCAATCGTTTGAAAGTACAATCCGCAGTCATCAATGCGCAAAGGTTTCTCGATGTTCAGGAAGAATTTGGAAGCTTTGATAAATTCATCTGGCAGTTCATCGATGGCAGGACCAAACAAAACAGTTGGCGCAGTATGGCCGATATTCCCGCTACCACCCCGGAGTCGGATGCGATGAGCAAAGAGTTGAAGCGGCGCGGTTTCAAGTTTGTCGGCACCACGATTTGCTACGCTCACATGCAGGCGACCGGCATGGTCAACGACCACACCACGGATTGTTTCAGGCATAAGGAATTACAATAATATAGGCATCTCTAGAAATCCATTTTTCGGGATGAAGCGCAAGGAGCCGCACAGCGAATGACGAGGCATATCAGTGGATAGACAAGGAATGAGCGCGCACGCGACACCGCGAGCGGGAGGGTCGCTGCGTAGCAGCGGGGCACCCACCGGCCTACCCCTTGCGGGTGGATTCGCCCGACAAATGGATTTATTGAGATGCTATTGAAGTTCACCAAGATGCATGGGGCAGGCAACGACTTCGTGGTGCTGGACGGCGTTCGGCAAAACATCGAGCTCGGCCCGGAACAGTTGCGCCTGCTGACCGACCGGCATTTCGGCGTGGGCTGCGACCAGATTTTGATCGTCGAAAAAGCTGAGAGTAAAGAGGCCGACTTCCGCTACCGTATCTTCAACTCAGATGGTGGCGAAGTGGAACAATGCGGCAACGGCGCACGTTGCTTTATGCGATTCGTGCATGACCAAAAACTGACCGGCAAGCGCGAGATCGTGGTGGAAACGCGCGGCGGTTTGATCAGTCCCCGTCTCGAGCAGGATGGGCGCGTGATGGTCAACATGGGCGCGCCTATTTTTGAACCGGCACTTGTTCCATTCGACGGCGGTAGTGGCGCGATCAGTGAACCGCTGGGGGTCGCGGGCGAATCGCTGACGATCAGCGCGCTGTCGATGGGCAATCCGCATGCGGTGCAAGTGGTGGATGATGTCGAACGTGCCCCGGTAGAAAAACTGGGGCCGCTGATCGAGCATCACCCGCGTTTTCCCAAGCGCGTCAATGCCGGTTTCATGCAGGTGATGGATCGCCATTCCATCCGGTTGCGCGTGTATGAGCGCGGCGCGGGAGAAACCCTGTCGTGCGGTACCGGGGCTTGCGCCGCAGCCGTGACCGGCATCCGGCGCGGGTTACTGGACAGTCCGGTGAGCGTGGCCACACGCGGCGGCGTGCTGACCATCGCCTGGGATGGTGATGGCCTGCCGGTGCTGATGACCGGTCCGGCGATTACGGTATTTGCAGGCGAAATCAATTTATAGGGAGAATTCATGAGAGCTGAAGAAGTCGCACGCTATTTGCAGGACAACCCGCAGTTCTTTGAGGAACATGTCGAAACGCTGGCGCAAATCTTCCTGCCGCACCCGCATGGCGGGCGCACGATTTCGTTGAGTGAACGGCAGATGCTTGCGTTGCGCGAGAAGAACAAGGAGCTGGAACAAAAACTGCGCGAAATGATTACGTTCGCACAGGATAACGATGCACTGCAACACAAGGTGCATGAATTCGTCGTGGCGCTATTCGCCGCGCGCGACCTGGCCACGCTGCAGGAAATGATCCCGCATTTGTTGCGCGATATCTTTGCCATACCACACACGGTGTTACGGCTGTGGCAAACCAACCCGCCCAGCGCGGAAGTGTTGGCCTTTGCGGATGCCCAAACGCAACCGGTTTGCCTGCATCATGCCGCACACGACAGCGCCACATGGTTCGGCGAACGCGCCGCGCAATTGCACTCTTATGCTTACCTGCCATTACATGCGGGCAGTGAGACCATAGGTTTGCTGGTACTCGCGAGCGAAGACAAGCAACGCTTTTATCCCGAAATGGGCACGGTGTTCCTGCAACGCATCGCCGAAGCTGTCAGCAGTGCATTGCATCCGTATCTTGACCATTAGCCATGCCGGATGTCGCCGCTAACCAGAAATTTCTACAAGGTTACCTGGCGTGGCTGCGCAACGAGAAACAATATTCCGAACTGACCGCAGAGAATTATGCCCGCGACCTCAAGCATCTGTTCGAACTTGCCGCCGATACTCCGCTGGCCGATCTCAAGATCCATCACATCCGCCGCTACATCGCGCAACTGCATAGCAAGGGCTTGGGCGGCCGGTCGCTGGCGCGCATGTTGTCGGCGTGGCGTGGTTTCTTCACTTATCTGATGCGCGATCACGGTCTGACCGACAACCCCTGCGTCGGACTGCGCGCACCCAAGTCGCCGAAAATGTTGCCGCAAGCCTTGTCGCCCGACGAAGCGACACGCATGGTCGACCTGCCGACTGACACCACCGCAGCGATACGCGACAAGGCGATATTCGAATTGTTTTATTCCTCCGGTTTACGGCTGGCTGAACTGGTGAATCTCGATCCGGTGCAACTCGACTTGAGCGCAGGCGAGGTGCGCGTCACCGGCAAAGGCAGCAAGACGCGCATCGTCCCGCTCGGACGGTTCGCCATCACCGCATTGAAAGCCTGGCTGGCGGTGCGCGACCAGATGGCCAAAGCGGGCGAGGCCGCACTGTTCGTCGGACAACGCGGCTCGCGCATCTCGCCGCGCGTGGTGCAACTGCGCATGAAACAATGGGGCATCAAACAGGGCATCACCAGCAACGTGCATCCGCATCTGCTGCGCCACTCATTCGCCACCCATGTGCTGCAATCTTCCGGCGACCTGCGCGCCGTGCAGGAAATGCTCGGCCATGCCAGCATCTCCACCACCCAAGTCTATACCCATCTGGATTTCCAATATCTGAGCAAAATTTACGACGCGGCTCATCCGCGCGCCAAGAAAAAAACTAAAGAAAAAATATGACTAAACAGAAATACCCATCACCCTCCACACCACACCGCCCATCGCAAGGGAACAGGGATTTTCGCAATCGAACCAAGCGCAGCACGCAAACTACTGTTAACCAGAACAACCGCGGTACAGAGCTTATAGGGGACGCTACCGCACAACTTGGCATCACTCTAAAGGCAGGCCGCGAAAAATCCTTGCTGCGCCGCCACCCGTGGATTTTTTCCGGCGCAATCGAGCGCGTGGATGGCGCGCCCGTCAGCGGTGACACGCTACCCGTGCGCGGTGAACAAGGCGAATTCCTCGCTTGGGCAGCGTACAACGCCAGCTCACAAATCACCGCGCGGGTCTGGTCATGGCGTGAAGAAGAAAATATCGACACGGATTTTTTTCGGCATCGGATTGCCAACGCCTTGGCGGCGCGCAACGAGTTAAATCTTGCGCGCAACAGTAACGGCATGCGCTTGATCCACGCCGAATCAGACGGCCTGCCGGGACTGATCGTCGATCAATACGGCGACGTGCTGGTGATGCAGATTGGCAGCGCGGGAGCGGAACGCTGGCGCGATAGCATCGCCGACCTCCTGCAAGAACTTTGCAAGCCCAGCTGCATTTACGAACGCTCCGATTCAGATTCGCGCGGACTGGAAGGCATGGAACTGCGCAACGGCGTGTTGCGCGGCACCTTGCCGGACAACGTGGAAGTGATCGAGAACGGCCTGCGCTTCAAGGTGGATGTGGCGGCGGGACAAAAGACTGGCTTCTATCTCGACCAGCGCGACAACCGCGCGCTGACCGAAACCTTGGCGCGCGACAAAGAGGTGCTGAATTGCTTCTGCTACACCGGTGGCTTTTCGCTGTATGCGCTGCGCGGCGGCGCGAAATCGGTATTGTCTATCGATGCATCGGGCGACGCGTTGCGTATCGCCGCAGAAAATGTCACACGAAATGGCTTGGATGCGGCGCGTACAGAATGGCTGGAGGCCGATGTGTTCCAGGCACTGCGCACATTGCGCGATCAGGGCCGCAAGTTCGACCTCATCATTCTCGACCCGCCCAAGTTCGCCCCCACTGCCGCCTTCGCCGAAAAAGCCGCGCGCGGCTACAAGGACATCAACCTGCTAGCCTTCAAGCTGCTCAGGCCGGGCGGACTGCTCTGCACCTATTCCTGCTCCGGCGGCATCAGCGAAGACCTGTTTCAGAAGATCGTCGCCGGTGCCGCACTCGATGCCGGCGTGGATGCGCAAATCATTCACCACCTTCACGCCAGCGCCGATCATCCAGTGCTGCTCAGTTTTCCGGAGGGGGCTTATTTGAAGGGGTTGGTTTTGCGGGTGGGATGGTAGGGCCAAGCAATACACGTCGCCAATGTAGCGAAGAATTTCAATGGTGGAATCGTTGC
>JAYVKW010000072.1:0-12545 GCA_043768015.1 Gallionella sp. | reverse complement strand
AAGGAGGCGCAACTAGTTCAACAGTAGGATGGACTTCTTTATCTCAAGGCGAAAGAAAATTGGGTGATGCATTTTCTAAACGGAGAATTAGTGAGGGTATTGCAGGGACTCGTGAAGATAATAAAAAAATGCGCTCTCGTGGTGGACGTTAGTGCCGCACCCTGAGACCAGTGCATTTCCTGTCCTAGGCCAATAACCATATGGGTATTTGGGACAAAATTGCCAAACTATCGAGGGAAATTTTGGGGGAGGGTGCGCCCAAGCCCAGTAATTTCTCGAAAGTTGAAAAAGCAATTGTTCCTGAACAGGGTAAGCGGCAGGTAAAAAAGTTCACTTCGACTATTGCACCACCTAGCGACATTGAGATTCTGCCTGAATATAAGTTCATTTATGAAGCGTTGCAGCAGGGATGTCCGTCACTATTTGTGACTGGGAAGGCGGGTACTGGTAAATCGACGTTGATACAATGGCTTTGTCAGAAATTGGAAGGATGTGCAGTAGTCGCCCCCACGGCAATAGCAGCAGTTAACGTGCAAGGCGATACCATCCATTCATTTTTCGGCCTACCGTCAGTACACATTGATCCTGATGAGAAGTTTCACCCAAAAGAAAAAATACGACTTGTTCTTGAAAATATCCGGTTCTTGATTGTTGATGAAGTCTCGATGGTGTTGCCCAATATCGTCGATGCGATGAGCAACATTCTGAAAAGTGTGCGCCGCAATAACCTACCCTTTGGAGGTGTGCCAACGATATTTATTGGTGATCTTTTTCAATTACCGCCGGTCGTGAGCAGCCAGGAGGAGGTTGTCTATTTCTCTCATCGCTACAGAACGCATCACTTTTTTTCTGCTGACGTATTTACCGACCAACTCATCATTCCAGTAAATCTCACCAAAGTCAGACGGCAAACTGATGCTGACTTTATAGAAGCGTTGAATCATATCCGTCTAAACGATAATTGCCGTGAGCATGTTGCGCTGTTAAACAGGCTTTGCTTCAGAGATAAACCAGAAGGTTCCGCCACAGGTGTATATCTGGTGCCAACCAATGCGGCAGCGAAAACGATTAATACCCGCGAGCTTGATAATTTGCCGAGCAAGATGAGTATTTACGAGGCAACTGTTACGGGAAATTTACCAGCCAATAAATGGAAGTTAAATGTTTCTGATCGACTAGAGCTTAAGGTTGGCGCAAAGATCATCTTTTTGAAGAACAAAAAACCTCAGTGGATCAATGGAGACCAAGGTGAGGTTGTTGGGTTAGAGATCGATCACATTCGTGTAAAGAAGCAGGGTAGCGACAATGTTCTAATCGTGGGGTTGGAAACTTGGAGAAAATACAAATACGTTTACGACTATGAGACACGAAAGATAGAAAAACAAGAAGTTGCTTCGTTTCAACAATTTCCTGTTGCGTTGGGCTGGGCAATCACAATCCATAAATCACAGGGGCTGACCTTAGAAAAACTGACTCTCGATTTGGGCGGTGGAGCATTTTGTGAGGGACAAACTTATGTTGCGTTATCCAGAGCAAAAAGTATTGATGGCATTACCTTGACCAGACCCATTTCGATGAAAGATGTAAAAGTGCAAGGATCCGTGTTGGCATTTTATAAACACTTGGGAATTGAGATATAGCTTTTTGAATCTTGTATGACAGGTTGAATCCGCAGTCGTTAGCAGAACTTGGCGAAGTTCCGGTTTCAGTCAGCAAATTAAGATGATTGTATGTCGTATACGGGACGCCCTTTTGTCGATATTAATCCCGACACTTTAAGTGAACGGCTAGGGTAAGTAGAACCACTACAGCTTATCCAGCCCCAACTTTTTCCACCCCTCGTGCCCCAGTTTCTTCATCGTCTCGACATTGTTATCGACGATCCGATCCGCATCCGGAAAAGCATCCACGGCTCGATCCACGCTTGCTTCGCGCAGCAGATGCAGCATGGGGTAAGGCGAGCGATTGGTGTAATTTTCGATGTCGTCCGGCGCGGTGCCCGCAAATTGATAATGCGGATGAAGGCTGGCGACCTGGAATTCGTCATTGAACTCCGGCTCCGCCACGGCGAGATCGACCGTGTCCAGAAAGTCATTGAAGTCGAGAAAATCGGTGAGCACGTAAGGATGGATCAGCAGCGTGGTATCAATTTTCTCGGGATCGGCATCTTGCAGCGTGCGCAACTCATTCATCAGCTCTTCCAGCAACGCCTCCGGCGTGGTCGCCGCACTGACCACGTAGCGTATCTGTTTTTTGACATGCACGGCCTTGGCGAACGGACACAGGTTGAGGCCGATGACGGCTTTTTCCAGCCAGAGTTGCGTGGCGGCTATGATGGCTGCTACTTCGATTGGCATGGGATTCTTTCTTGAACAAATTAAATTCCGTTCGGGCTGAGGTAGCGAAGCCTGTCTTGAGCTTATTTACACCGCAGTCAGCAATTAAGGCTACAGACAGAGCAACGCCGTATTGGTAGGGTGGATAAGCGTAGCGCATCCACCAACGTGGGCGTGGTGGATGCGCTACGCTTATCCACCCTACAGGTGTCGTCTTAATTTCTGACTGCTGAGTAAAGTAGCCCTGCTGCTTCTCAGCCGTTTACTCTTTGATACATCCGTTGTGGTTCGATACCTCACCACGAACGGATATAATATTAACTCACCCAAAGCGGCGGCTCATCCATCAGCGCGATCTGTTCGCGCAATTCCAGGATGCGGTCTTGCCAATAACGTTGAGTATTGAACCAGGGAAATGCCACGGGAAAGGCGGGGTCATCCCAGCGCCGCGCGATCCACGCAGCGTAATGGATCAGGCGCAGGGTGCGCAGCGCTTCGATCAGATGCAACTCGCGCGGATCGAAGTCGTAAAAATCCTCATAACCGGCAAGCAGGTCGGCGAGCTGCCGGGTCATGTCGGCGCGCTCCCCGGACAACAACATCCACAAGTCCTGAATAGCTGGACCCAGGCGGCTGTCATCAAAATCCACGAAGTGTGGGCCGGCGTCAGTCCACAGCACGTTACCTGCATGGCAGTCGCCATGCAGACGCAACGCTCGAACTGTGCCGGCACGGGCGAAGCCGCGTCGCACACCCTCCAGTGCCTGCGCGACTACGCCGCGATAAACTTCGATGAGTTCTGCCGGGATGAAATCATGTTCCAACAGGTAAGCACTCGGCTCAATACCGAAGCTCTGGATGTCCAGCGTGGGACGCTCGCCATAAGACTCCAGCGCACCGACGGCATGGATGCGTCCGATGAAGCGTCCCATCCATTTCAGCGTGTCGCGGTTGTCCAGTTCCGGCGCGCGGCCGCCGTGTTTGGTGAACACGGAAAAACGGAAGCCGTTGAACGCGTGCAGCGTGCGGCCGTTGATTTCCAGTGCGGGCACGACGGGAATCTCGCGCTCGACCAGTGTCGTGACGAACGCGTGCTCTTCCAGAATGGCCGCATCAGACCAGCGGGCGGGACGATAAAACTTGGCAACCAGCGGCGGGCCGTCTTCCATGCCCGCCTGATAGACGCGGTTTTCATAACTGTTGAGGGCAAGCAATCTGCCATCCCCGCGCAGACCGATACTGTCCAGCGCATCCAATACGGAATCGGGAGTGAGTGCAGAGAATGGTTGGGTGCGCATGTGCGGGATTGTACGGCAGTGCGTCTGCCGCTGTTGCCAAAGTGGCGCACTCTAGCGCGAACGGTTAGTGCTCATCAAAGGAGACTGTGGTTCGTTCACTATGGTTATCCCTGCTGCTACCCCACCCTTAACCCAGCAAATTTGCCAGCGTCAGCAGCAACAACAGAATCATCCAGAACACCACCGAGCGCCATACCAAGCCGATGGCACTTTGCATGAAGTCGGTATCGGCATCGTCACCTATACCCAATTCTTCCCTGTCCACCAGCATGCCGTCCTGAGGTATCGGCATGCCCAGACGCACGCCCAATGCACCCGCACCGCTGGCCAACAATATGCCCGCTTCGCTGTCCGGCCAATTTTTCGCCTGGGTGCGCCAGCAATAAATGGTATCTTCGAAATCGCCGACGATGGCGAAGGTCATCGCGGTCAGGCGGATCGGCAGCCATTCCAATACGTAGAATGCCTGTCGCGCAAACTCGCCGAATTTGCCCAGCATCGATTTATCCTCGCCAGCCCAATGCGTGCGCAGAAACTGCCCCAAACGATACAGCAACGCGCCCGCCGCACCGCCCAGTCCCAGCACGCTGAACAACACGAACCACACGATCACACCGAACACATTGCGATGCGATGCGATCAGCGCCTGTTCTATAGTGACGCGCGCGACTTCTTCGGCATTCAGTTCATGCGAAGACTTACCGCGCCAGCGGGTCAACAGGCCGCGGGCCGCGTCCAGCTTTCCCGTGCGCAGCGCCAAATGAATGTCGGTGAAATAATGGCTGAACTGGCGGAAGCCCATGGTGAGATACAACACCAGCACATTGAACGCCCAGGCCAGGATCGGATGCACCTGATACAGCAACCAGTACAGCGACACAACACCGGCTAACAGCGGCAGCACCGCGATCAGCCAGGCGATCCTGCCGTGTTTATGCTGTCCGGCATTGAAGTGACGCTGAAAAAACTGAACGTAACCGGACAACCAGCCGTACAGGTATTTGCGCGAGGAAAGCGGGTGGAGTTGCTCCAGCAGAAGCGCGGCGATCAAGGCAAACAAACTCATGGCATCAGAAAAGACTTCATCGATTTACATGAGACGAAAGATAGCACACAACCACGGGCCTCTCTATCAATTCCGGGTTTGCCGGAATGGCAATGTCTTAAAATATAGTGTCAGCCGATCATCCCCGCCGCAACCGTATTGTTCGTCACCTCATCAATCACGATGAAACTGCCGGTGGCGCGGTTGGTGGCATAGCTGTCGAACACCAGAGGCTGCTGCACTTTCATTGCCACGCGCGCGATGTCGTTCATATTGAGGGTAGCGGTGCTGTGCTGTTCCAGCGTGTTCACGTCCACGCGGTAGTCGATGCCGGAGAACACACACTTCGCGGTGCGCGTGGTGTGTTTGACAAGGTACTTGCGATTCTTATCGAGCGGGGTTTCCGAAAGCCAGCACAACATGGCTTCGAATTCTTTCGCCACCTGCGGTTTCGCGTCCCCGTTCACGAACATGTCGCCGCGTGAAATATCGATCTCATCTTCCAGCGTCAGCGTGACGGATTGCGGCGCGTAGGCGCGCTGTAAATTGCCGTCGTAGGTGACGATCTCTTTCACCTTGCTGGTGCGGCCTGCGGGCAGCACGGTGATTTCGTCGCCGACTGCAATCTCGCCCGCTTCGATGCGCCCCATGAAGCCACGGAAATCATGGTATTCCTCGGTTTGCGGACGGCATACCCATTGCACCGGATAACGGAAGTCGGTGGTGTTCACGTCGTAATCGATCACGATGTTTTCCAGCAGATTCATCAGCGTCGTGCCCTGATACCAGTCCAGGTTATCGCCGCGATCCACCAGCATGTCGCCTATCAATGCCGACAGCGGAATGCAGGTGATGTCGGTCAAACCCAGCTGCGCGGCGAATTGCAGGTACTCCGCGCAAATCTCGCTGTATCTGGCTTCCGAGTAATCCACCATGTCCATTTTGTTGACCGCCAGCACGATGTGCGGAATGCCGACCAGGCTCGCCAGATAGGTGTGGCGGCGCGTCTGCACCAGCACGCCCTTGCGCGCATCGACCAGGATGATCACGAGGTTGGCGGTGCTGGCGGCGGTCACCATGTTGCGGGTGTATTGCTCGTGGCCGGGTGTGTCACCGATGATGAACTTGCGCTTGGGCGTGGCGAAATAGCGGTAGGCCACGTCTATGGTGATGCCCTGCTCGCGCTCGGCTTGCAGGCCGTCGGTGAGCAAAGACAGATCGACTGCGGCCATGCCGCGCTTTGCGCTGGTTTTTGAAATCGCCGAAAGCTGGTCCTCGAAAATCGACTTGGAGTCATGCAGCAAACGTCCGATCAGCGTGCTCTTGCCGTCGTCTACGCTGCCGGCGGTGATGAAGCGGAGTAGTTGTGTGGTGGTGCTCATAAATGTATTTCCTCTGAAATCTGTTTTGTCATTCCCGCGAAAGCGGGAATGACGGCACTTAAAAATATCCTTCCTTCTTGCGCAACTCCATCGAAGCATCCGAGGTCTGGTCATCCATACGCGTCGCACCGCGTTCGGTGATGCGCGTGGTGGCAGTCTCCGCGATGATCTCTTGCACATTATGCGCAACAGATTCCACCGGCGCAGTACAGGTCATATCGCCCACCGTGCGAAAACGCACCGAGACGACTTCAACTTTTTCTCCCGCCTTCGGTTGCACCAGATGTGACACCGGAATGACCGAGTTACCCCGGCGTATCACTTCTCGTTGGTGCGCATAATAGATGCTGGGGATATGCAGTTTCTCGCGGGCGATGTATTGCCAGATGTCCATCTCGGTCCAGTTGCTGATCGGGAACACGCGGATGTTCTCGCCGTTATGCACGCGGGTGTTGTAGATGTCCCATAACTCGGGGCGCTGGTTCTTCGGGTCCCACTGGCCGAACTCGTCGCGGAACGAGAAGATGCGCTCCTTGGCACGCGCTTTCTCTTCATCGCGGCGCGCACCGCCCATGCAGGCATCAAAACCGAATTCGGCGATGGTCTCCAGCAGGGTCACGGATTGATAAGGATTACGCGGTTTATCCAAGTCTTTGATGATGATGGTGCCACGTTTAATCGAATCTTCCAGCGAACGCACGATCAACCTTTCGCCCAAGTCCGCCGCCAGTTTGTCGCGGCATGCAATCACTTCCGGAAAATTATGCTCGGTATCGATGTGCACCAGCGGGAAGGGAAATTTCGCCGGACGGAACGCCTTTTCCGCCAAACGCAGCATCACGATGGAATCCTTGCCTCCGGAAAACAGCAGCGCAGGGTTTTTACATTCCGCCGCGACCTCGCGCATGATGTGGATGGATTCGTTTTCCAGCGCATCCAGATGGGTGAAGGTATGTGCAGTCATCGATTCTCTTTCGCTATCAACTCCAAAATCTTTTCGTTTCGCGGTTCCCGCAGCAGCAGGAACGATGCTCCTGGCTGGCTGGTCTTCGATTAAAAGTTCGCTCATGGTTCCTTCTCCTATGCAGAGACTTCTTGGTTCTTGGTCTGAGTAGGGTGCGTTCCACGCACCATGGTGCGTGGAACGCACCCTACCTGCTACGCAATTATTTTCTGCGTGTCATGAACCCTCTCCGTTATTGCCTGTATCTTGATTCTGTTATGAGGGAGATTTTGGCTCCGGCTAACGTCGTGAGCTTCGCTCCCGACATTATCCTGCGCCGAAACCCCGAACCCATGCGCTACCTGTGGAGCATGACCCACGTGCAGGCCGCACTCTTTATTCTCGGGGTTTTCCCACCACCAGCGTCCGGAGCGGATATCTTCACCCGGCGTGACAGAGCGGGTGCAAGGCGCGCAACCCAGGCTGGGGTAGAACTGGTCGTGCAGCTTGTTGTAGGGTACATCGTGCTGGCGGATGTACGCCCACACGTCCTTGTTCGACCAATCCAGCAGCGGGTTCAACTTTTGCAAACCGTTGTCCGTATCGTAAGCAGAGACTTCCAGCGTTCCGCGCGTCACCGCCTGATCGCGGCGCATGCCGGTGATCCACGCTCCCTTGCCTGCCAACGCGCGGCGCAACGGTTCCACCTTGCGCACAAAGCAGCAACCCTTGCGATTCTCCACGCTGTCGTAGAACCCGTTGATGCCGTGCTGCGCGACATATCCCTCGACCAGCGCGCTGTTCGGGAAGTACACCTGTAGTGGAACCGCATAACGCTTGCGCACTTCCTGCATCAGGTCATAAGTTTCTTGCGGCAGGCGTCCGGTATCCAGGCTGAACATCGAAATGTCCAGCCGGTTTCTGGCGATCAGATCGGTCAGCACCATGTCCTCCGCGCCCAGACTGTTGGCGAAGCAAATCGGCGAAAAATCGCGCGCCGCCTGACGCAACACAGTTATCACCTGATCGATTTTTTGTTGCAATGCATTCATAGTTCGCCTCCGCGTTGTATGCGGCGAAACAGCGGCAATTTTTCATCCGATGACGCCTGATATGTGCTTGAAAAATCGCTCAAACCTTGTAGCGCCCCATGTATGTCCTTGTCAGCCCTGGCCGCAAAAGCATCGAAGCCGACACGCTGCATGTAAAACATCTGGTCGCGCAGCACATCGCCGATGGCGCGCAATTCGCCGCCATACCCCAATCTGGCGCGCAAATGATTGGCAATGGAATAACCGCGCCCATCCGCAAACTTGGGAAAATCAACGGCAATCACGGAAAATTTTTCTATATCACTTTTTAAATCTTCTGCCCGCTCATCGCTGGCCAACCACACGCCCAACTCTGTGCGGGCTTTCAGTACATCGCGTTGCGCCTGCCACACTTTCAACGGCACGATGACTTTCCCGTGCGGAACGACAACGCCTTCCGGCGTGTCGTTTTCACCCAGGCGAAACACGATCCAGTCGTCATCTGCAATAGTTTTGTTTTTGATGATCATGTCTCAAAGCCCCGGCGAATATAACGGCGTGTCATAGGGCATACCTGCTGCTAACAGGGTATATTCGGCGCCGACCAGTGCTTCGTTGTCATCTACCGGTGCCGCATACACATATTCCTTGAATGGATTGTGGCCGATACGGCGCACGGTATCGATGAAACGTTCATCGGCAAAACGCTCGCGCACATACACCTGCAACAAGCGGGCGATCACCTCGGGCGTTTGCGCAAAAGTAAAGGAACGCCCGATGACTTTGCCCAGGCTGCTGGTGTTGCCATGCGCGCCGCCAATCGACACCTGATACCATTCTTCACCGTCCTTATCCACACCGAGAATGCCGATATTCCCGACGTGATGATGTCCGCAGGCATTCATGCAACCTGACATGTTCAGCTCGATCTCGCCGATGTCATGCTGAAAATCAAGGTTATCGAATCGCTCGGCAATCGCCTTGGCCAGCGGGATGGAGCGCGCATTCGCCAGGGAGCAAAAATCCCCGCCCGGGCAGCAGATGATGTCGGTCAACAGGCCGATGTTGGGTGTTGCCATGCCCAGCTCTCTGGCAGCTTGCCACAAAGCGATCAGGTCGGATTGTTTGACATCCGCCAGTACCAGATTCTGCATATGCGTGATGCGCAATTCGCCGAAGCTGAAACGCTCCGCCAGCTCCGCTGCCGCGTCCATTTGCTCTGCCGTCGCATCCCCCGGCGCGATGCCGGTCTTCTTGAGTGACAACACCACCGCCGCATAACCCGGCACTTTGTGCGGTTTGACGTTGCGCTGCATCCAGTTGGAGAAGGCCCTGTTCTCGCGCAGCTGCGCCGCCACGGCGGCATCGTTTTCAGGCAATTGCTCATAATCGGGTGCGGTGAAAAAAGCCGCGACACGATTCAATTCCTCGTCCGTGATGGTGCATGGACCCTCTTTGGTGAATTGCCAGTCGGCCTCCACCCGGCGTTTGAATTCCTCGATACCGATCGCTTTCACCAGAATTTTGATGCGCGCCTTGTAAATGTTGTCGCGGCGACCGTATTCGTTATACACGCGCACAATGGATTCAATATAGGTGATGGCATGCTGCCAAGGCACGAAATCGCAAATCTCGGTACCGATTATCGGTGTGCGTCCCAGACCGCCGCCCACCAGCACGCGAAAACCGACTTCGCCCTGCGCGTTCTTCACCGCCGCCAAGCCGACGTCGTGCACTGCTATCGCGGCGCGGTCTTCGGTTGCACCGGTAATGGCGATCTTGAATTTGCGCGGCAGATAGGCGAACTCCGGATGGAACGTGCTCCACTGGCGCAGTATCTCGGCATAAGGTCGCGGATCGACGATTTCATCGCGTGCCACACCCGCGAACTCGTCGCTGGTGATATTGCGTATGCAATTGCCGGAGGTCTGATTGCCGTGCATTTCCACGCTGGCCAGATCGGCCAGAATATCCGGCGCATCCTGCAGCTTGATCCAGTTGAACTGGATATTCTGGCGTGTGGAAAAATGCCCGTAGCCGCGATCGTACTTGCGCGCAATGGATGCAAGCATGCGCATCTGCGTCGCACTCAGCACACCGTAAGGTACTGCAACGCGCAGCATATAGGCATGGATCTGCATGTACAGCCCGTTTTGCAGACGCAGGATACGGAATTCGTCTTCCGTCAGTTCGCCGGACAAACGCCGGTGCACCTGGCCGCGAAACTGCGCGACGCGTTCGGCGGTAATCTGGTGATCGAATTGGTCGTAACGATACATTTAGTTTCTCCCCGCTTCTTCATTGACAAAATAACTTTTGGACATCGGCAGCAACAACGCGGCTTCCAGCGGAAATCTCGCGCCATACATCAGGATATGCTCCACATCCGCATCTTCATCGTGGCGCAATGCCATACCTATATATGCATGTTCACCGGTTTGGCCGATCACCACACCGATGCGTCCGCCGCAGCCACTGAACCAGCTGACTTGTTTCGGCTTGTCGGGCTTGTTTGCACTCATGATTCTTTCCTTGATACTTATAACAACACCATCTTGGTGCCTATGATCAGCAGCATGGTCGCCAGCACAGGGCGCAATACCCTTTCCGGCACCTTGGCGCTCAGATGGCTACCGATATAAATCCCGGGCAACGAGCCCAGCAGCAAACTGCCCAGCAGCACAAAGTCCACCGTACCCAGCGCCATATGCCCCATCCCGGCCAGCGCGGTCAGCGGCACAGCATGGGCGATGTCGGTGCCCACCACTTTCACCGCTGGCATGCGCGGGTACAGGAACAACAACGCAACGGTACCCAACACACCCGCGCCCACCGAGGAGATCGTCACCAGCGTACCGACAACGATGCCGGTGATGATCGTCGCGGCGGGCAGATGGCGATGATGCAGCTCGTACACCGTGCCGTCCTCGCGCTGCGCAAGCTTCTTGATCCAGTTTTTCAGCAACAGCGCGCTAGCGGTCAGCAGCAGGGCCACGCTCAACACGCTGGTCACCAGGCTGCGCAGTGTCTTCTCGTCCAGCGCCAGATATTTCAGCAGGGCTATCGTGACCACGGCGGCCGGCAAGCTGCCCAGACTGAGCAAGCCCACCACCTTCCAGTCCACCGTGCCGCGCCGTCCATTCACCCAACCGCCCAGCGTCTTGGTCAGCGAGGCATACAACAGGTCGGTACCCACTGCGGTCGCGGGAGAAACGCCGAAGACCAGCACCAACAACGGCGTCATCAACGATCCGCCGCCCACTCCGGTCACCCCGACGATCAGCCCGACCAGAAAGCCCGACAATGTGTACATGCCATCCATGCGCTACCACCCGTTAGAATTCATGAAGCGCATTCTAGGTCGCGCCCCTTATATCTCTAAATACTTTTATGCTAATATCTTATAACCTATTGACATATTGAGACGACAACATGAACTTGCAACAACTGCGCTTTTTTAATGAGATCGTGCGCCAGGGATTGAATATCTCTAATGCCGCCAGCGCGCTGTACACCTCGCAACCCGGCATCAGCAAGCAGATCAGGCTATTGGAAGAAGAATTGGGTATCGAGATATTCGTGCGCAACGGCAAGCGCATCGTGGCCATCACCGAGCCGGGCAAAGCCGTATTGGCCATCGCCCAGCGCATGCTGCACGATGCGGGCAATCTCAAGCAGGTCGCCGAGGAATTTCACTCGCAGGACAGCGGCAAACTGACCATTGCCACCACGCACACCCAGGCGCGCTACGCCTTGCCGCCTACGGTCAAACAATTCATCAAGCGCTATCCCGGCGTGAAACTAGGACTGCACCAGGGCAACCCGACGCAGATCGCCGAACAGGTCTTGAGCGGTGAAGCCGATCTCGGCATCGCCACCGAAAGCCTGTCGCTGTATGACGAACTGATCACCCTGCCCTGCTATGAATGGAATCATTGCGTGATCGTGCCGCCCAAGCACCCGTTGCTGGCAGAGAAAAATACGAAAAACGTTGGTCCGGGCACCCGACTCACGCTGGCGAAGATCGCGCAACATCCCATCATCACTTACGACTTCGCCTTCAGCGGACGCGGCAAGATCAACGCCGCGTTCGAGGCCGCCCACATCCAGCCGAACATCGCGCTGACCGCGATTGATGCGGACGTGATCAAGACTTATGTGGAATTGGGTTTAGGGATCGGCATACTGGCAAAAATGGCCTTCATCCCCGAGCGCGACAAACACTTGCGCATGCTGGATGCCGGACACCTGTTCAAGCCCAGCACCACGCGGATCGCGATACGCAAGAACGAATACCTGCGCGGCTACACTTACGACTTCATCGAACTGTTCGCCCCGCATCTGACCCGCGAAGTGGTTGCAAAGGCGATGCGCATCTCGTCATGAAAAGAAAACGAACAAAAACGGAATGTTACTCAGCAGTCAGAAATTAAGACGACACCGGTAGGGTGGATAAGCGTAGCGCATCCACCAAGCCCACGTTGGTGGATGCGCTACGCTTATCCACCCT
>JAYVKW010000071.1:0-18151 GCA_043768015.1 Gallionella sp. | reverse complement strand
CAAGTCCATCAGTAACTGCGTACGGCGTTCATCCGGAAAGAAGTTAATGATGCGATCCAGTGCCTGGTTGGCGCTATTGGCATGCAGCGTGGCCAGGCACAAGTGTCCTGTTTCGGCAAAAGCCACGGCATATTCCATGGTTTCACGGTCGCGGATCTCGCCGATCAAGATCACATCGGGTGCCTGGCGCAGCGTATTCTTCAGCGCGTTGTGCCACGACTCGGTATCCACGCCGACCTCGCGGTGCGTGATGAGGCAGTTGATGTGTTCGTGCACAAACTCCACCGGGTCTTCGATGGTGATGATGTGCCCGTAGGTGCTCTTGTTGCGATGACCGATCATCCCTGCCAGCGTGGTCGATTTTCCGGAACCGGTCCCGCCAACCACGATCACCAGGCCGCGCTTGGTCATCACGATATCCTTGAGCACCGGGGGCATTCCAAGCTGATCGAGTTCGGGAATCTTGGTTGTGATGGTACGCAACACCATGCCGACGCGCTGTTGCTGCAAAAACACATTGACGCGGAACCGGCCGATACCGTGCGGACTGATCGCGAAGTTGCATTCGTGGGTAGCTTCAAACTCCGCTGCCTGGCGGTCGTTCATGATGCTGCGCGCCAGCTCCTGCGTGTGCTGAACGGTGAGAATCTGGTTGGAAACCGGGGTCATTTTTCCATCCACCTTGAATGCCGGCGGGAAGCCCGTTGTGATGAACAAGTCGGAGGCTTTTTTGCTGATCATGCCGCGCAGCAGGTTATGTATCAGTTCGGTGGCTTGATCTCTTTCCATAATAAAAATTCCTAATGTAAATACTGTGATTAGCCGGGGAACGAGTCCTTGTTTGCAGCCTTGGTGCGCGCTTCCGCAGGGGTGATTTTATGTTCTTTGATGAGGGTGGCGAGGCATTGATCCAGCGTCTGCATACCCATTGCTTGACCGGTTTGTATCGCAGAATACATTTGCGGCACTTTGGCTTCGCGGATCAGGTTGCGGATCGCCGGAGTGCAAATCATGATTTCATGTGCCGCTATCCGGCCTGTGCCGTCCTTGGTCTTGAGCAGGGCTTGCGAAATCACCGCGCGCAACGATTCGGACAACATCGCGCGCACCATTTCTTTTTCGTCGGCAGGGAACACGTCGATGATCCGGTCTATGGTTTTAGCCGCCGAACTGGTGTGCAGCGTGCCGAACACCAGGTGGCCGGTTTCTGCCGCAGTCATGGCCAGGCGTATGGTTTCCAGATCGCGCATTTCGCCCACCAGGATCACGTCCGGATCTTCACGCAGCGCGCTGCGCAAAGCATTCTGGAAAGACAAGGTGTGCGGGCCGACTTCGCGCTGATTGATCAAACACTTCTTGCTTTCATGCACGAATTCGATCGGGTCTTCCACGGTCAGGATATGGCCCAATTCGTTCTCGTTACGATGATTGACCATCGCGGCCAGCGTGGTGGACTTACCCGAGCCGGTGGGTCCCGTGACCAGCACCATGCCGCGCGGATAATCGGAAATGGACTCGAAAATCTTCGGGCACTTCAGGTCTTCCAACGACAGTATCTTGGAAGGAATGGTACGCATGACCGCACCCGCGCCGCGGTTATGGACAAAGGCGTTGACGCGGAAACGCGCGAGTCCGGGAACCTCGAAAGAGAAATCAAGCTCCTTGTTCTCCTCGTAAGCCTTGCGCTGACCGTCGTTCATGATGTCATACACCAGCGCGTGCACCTCCTTGTGCTCCAGCGCCGGCAGGTTGATCCTGCGTATGTCGCCATGCACGCGAATCATCGGCGGCAGACCGGCGGAAAGATGCAAGTCGGACGCTTTGTTTTTGACGCTAAAAGCAAGCAGTTCGGTGATATCCATTATAATCGTCCCGGTTTGATGAGGTGGCCCTGAGAGCCTGAATCAGGGAGCCGCCCAAATTAAGAATGTCTGGCGGAATGTTTGGCGTATGGGATTATGACAACAATCGCTTCCAACTTGCAAGCTATGCGCGATGCGATAGCTGCGGCCGCTGCCGAAGCGGGTCGCAACGCAAGCGAAGTCAAGTTGCTGGCAGTCAGCAAAAATTTTGCGCCGGAGGCATTACGGGAGGCTTATCGCGCCGGACAACAGTGCTTTGCGGAAAGCTATGTGCAGGAAGCGTTGGACAAGATTGCCGCCTTGAAGGATTTTGCCATTGAATGGCATTACATCGGGCCGATACAAAGTAACAAAACCCGCGCCATCGCAGAAAGTTTTAGCTGGGTGCACAGTGTGGACAGATTGAAAGTCGCCGAGCGTTTATCCGAACAGCGTCCCGCTCATTTGCCGTCGTTGCAGCTGTGCTTGCAGGTCAACATCAGCAAAGAGTCCAGCAAAAGCGGTGTAGCTCTGGATGAAGTGGCCGCGCTGGCACACGCCATCGCCAAGCTGCCCAATCTGAAATTACGCGGCTTGATGGCGGTTCCCCTGCCGACTGATGATGTCGTTGCGCAACGCTTGCCCTTCGCGCAGTTACGTGAATTGCGCGATCAGTTGAACCAACGGGGCTTGCAGTTGGATACTTTGTCGATGGGCATGTCGCATGATTTTGTTGCAGCGATTGCAGAAGGTGCGACTATAGTACGCATCGGCACCGCAATTTTTGGCAACCGGATTTATCAAAAGGCCTGATTTATTACGAGGAAAGCGGATATGAATATATGCTTCATCGGCGGCGGCAACATGGCTAGCGCGTTGATCGGCGGCTTGCTCGGCAAAGAATTTTCTGCCGCGCAAATCAGCGTGGTAGAAATCAACGCCGACAATCGCGTGCGGTTGCAACGCGATTTTTCGGTAGGTGCGTTTGAAAGTATTGCCGAAGGTGTTGCGGGCAGCCAGATCATCGTGTTCGCGGTCAAGCCGCAACAGTTGCGTGTAGTGGCACAACAACTTGCCCCATTGTTGTCCGGGCAGTTACTAATTTCTATCGCGGCAGGCATCCGCGCCACCGATCTGGCGCGCTGGCTGGGTACTCAAAACGTGGTGCGCGCCATGCCCAACACCCCGGCATTGATCCAAAGCGGCATGACTGGTTTGTATGCCTTGCCCGCAGTTAGCAAAGCGCAACGCGAACAAGCACAAAATATTTTGGCGGCGGTAGGTGAAACCTTATGGCTGCAGGACGAAGCCATGCTGGATGCAGTAACGGCAATTTCCGGCAGCGGACCGGCCTATGTATTTTATTTCATCGAAGCTATGCAACAGGCAGCACGCGATCTGGGATTTAATGCCGAAGATGCCCGTCGATTGAGTCTGGCGACCTTTCTGGGAGCCAGTAAATTAGCCTTTGGTAGCGATGAGGATGTCAGCGTGTTACGTGCCCGCGTTACATCAAAAAATGGCACCACCGAGCGTGCGCTGTTAAGCATGGCTGCCAATCAAGTCGCCGAGCATATCGTACAAGCCGCGCAAGCCGCCGCAGCGCGCTCCCGCGAAATGGGCGATGAACTTGGCGGCGAATCGGGAGAAAATCAATAATGTTCAACGAAGCCCTGCTGTTCCTGCTCGACGTCCTGCTGCAACCGTTTGCGGCGATATTGCTGCTGCGCTTTCACTTGCAATGGCTGCGCGCCCCGCTGCGCAATCCTATCGGCGAATTCGTCATGGTGCTGACCGATTTTGTGGTGTTGCCTGCGCGGCGTTTTATCCCTTCCGCACGGGGGCTTGATCTCGCGACGCTATTTTTGGCACTACTGGTTGAAATGCTTTATCTGACTGGACTGTGGTGGGCGCTCAGTACCCCGACGCATGGATTTTTGTTGCCCGGGCTTTTATTTCTGGCGATAGTCAAACTGTTCAAAATCAGCCTGTATTTATTGATGGCAGCCGTGTTCGCTCAAGCGATCTTGTCTTGGGTAAATCCCCACACGCCAGCCGCCCCTTTGCTGGCGGCCGTTACCCAACGCTTTCTGCACCCATTACGCCAAGTGGTGCCGATGCTGGGCAACGTGGATTTATCCTCGTTACTTTTGCTTATCATTTGCCAGCTTGTCCTGATCGTGCCGATTGGTGCGCTGGAACAATTTGCACTCGGTCTTTTTAATGCCCGATAAAAAAACCCAGAAATAATATGAAGCAATAAAAAACCGGCTTGCGCCGGTTTTTTTATAATACGTTCTGTCGATTTTATTAATGACGCTCACGTTCAGCAATGGCTGGTGGAGCAGGCATGTTGCGGAACTTTGCCGGATTTGTTTCCCCATTCAAGTTGATGATATTGAGATTGCCGGCTCCTTGTTTCATGTCATCGGCAAAATCATACACTGCACCCACTATCAGCAATTGGCCCTTCTTTACCTTGTCGGCGAACTCCTTCATGGCGGCAGCAACTTGATTAAGTAAAACTCTACCAGACCCGGGTCACCCTCCGGAAGGCGAAATAAATTTAAAGGAAAGGTGAGGGAGCCTGCGCACCTACGACGTGAATGATTACTTTAGGTTCCCCGCCAAAAACATCACATCAAAATCACATCGTATTGTTCCTGACTGTAAATCGTTTCGACTTGCATAGAGATCGGTTTGGCGATGAAGTCTGAAAGCATCGCAAGCGCTTGCGATTCTTCATCCAGGAATAAATCTATCACCTGCTGAGAACCGAGGATTCGGTATTCGCGCGCGTTGAACTGGCGCGCTTCGCGGAGGATTTCGCGCAGTATTTCGTAGCACACCGTCTGCGCGGTTTTCACTTCGCCGCGCCCCTGACAGGTCTGGCATGATTCGCACAGCACATGCGCCAGGCTCTCGCGGGTGCGCTTGCGGGTCATTTCCACCAACCCCAACGACGAGAAGCCGTTCACGGTGATACGCGTATGATCCCGAGCCAAAGCCTTTTTGAATTCCTCCAGCACGGTATCGCGATGTTCCTGGGTATCCATGTCGATAAAATCGCAGATGATGATGCCGCCCAGATTGCGCAAACGCAGTTGCCGCGCGATGATCTGCGTGGCTTCCAGATTGGTCTTGAAGATGGTGTCATCAAAACTGCGCAACCCGACATAGCCGCCGGTATTCACGTCTATGGTGGTCAGTGCTTCGGTTTGATCGATGATGAGATAGCCGCCGGATTTCAGGTCGACGCGCTTGGACAAGGCGCGTTCGATTTCATCTTCCACCCCATGCAAGTCAAACAGCGGACGCACGCCGGGATAGTGTTCGAGCCGTTCAGCCGCTATGGAGTTATAGGCCTGCGCGAACTCCAGCATTCTGTGGTGGGTGCTGCGCGAATCGACCAGAATGCGCGTAGTTGCCTGGCTGACAAAATCACGCAGCACACGCAGGCTAATGTCGAGCTCCTGATACAGCAATTGCGGCGCGCTGGCGGTTTTCGCAGCGGTTTGCAAATTGCCCCACAGTTTGTCCAGATAGGTGATGTCAGCGGCGAAATCCAGTTCTGCCGAGGCTTCCGCCACGGTGCGGATGATGTAGCCGCCCTGATGCTGCGGCGGCAACACCGCTTGCAGATTGGCGCGCAAGGCATCGCGCTGTTCCACGCTGTCGATGCGTTGCGACACACCGATGTGCGTCTCTTGCGGCAGATAGACCAGCAGACGTCCGGCGATACTGAGCTGGGTGGACAGCCGCGCACCCTTGCTGCCGATCGGTTCCTTGATGACTTGCACCAGCAGCGTCTGTCCTTCAAACAGCACCTTCTCAATCGGTTTGGCTGTCTCGATGTTGTGGCTATTTTCCCAAATATCCGCCACATGCAAGAATGCCGAGCGTTCCAGACCAATGTCGATGAAGGCGGACTGCATCCCCGGCAATACGCGTTTGACCTTGCCCAGGTAAACGTTGCTGACGATGCCGCGATTGCTGCCGCGTTCGATGTGCAGGTCTTGCACCACGCCGAGTTGCATCACCGCGACGCGGGTTTCCTGTGGGGTGACGTTGATCAGTATCTCTTCACTCATGGCGTGGGGTAATTAAAGCGTTGCAACAACTGTACGGTTTCAAACAGCGGCAAACCCATCACGCCGGAATAACTGCCGGAAAGGTGTTCGATGAATGCTCCTGCCTGTCCCTGTATGGCATAACCTCCGGCCTTGTCAGCGTACTCGCGAGTCAGCAGGTAGCGGCGGATACGCTCTTCGCTAAGTGCGACGAATCGCACCGTGGAAGTAGAAAATGCCACTTCGACTTGTTCCTTAAAGGCGATTGCGACCGCACTGAGCACATGGTGTTCTCTTCCGGAAAGTTGGCGCAGCATGTCGGCGGCGTGCTCTGCACTGTCCGGCTTGCCAAATATCTTGCCGTCCAGTGTGACAGTGGTATCGGCGGCCAGCACCGGAAACGCGGGCAAGTTGCGCATCTTCAATATCTCGTAGCCCGCTGCGGCCTTTGCTTGAGAGACCCGCACAACATAGCTTTCAGGGTGCTCATCGGCAAAAGGTGTTTCATCCACCTCCAAATTGCGGCGCGGATCAGAGCGCATCAACAGCATCTCGAAATTGACGCCGATTTGCTTAAGCAATTCGCGGCGGCGCGGACTCTGCGAAGCGAGGTAGATGCGTGGCTGGATAATGCGCATGAAGGTTTCCTATTCCCGATGGTAGGGGTGATTGTGCATCAAGCTGTGCGCCCGATACAACTGTTCGGCAAGCAATACGCGCACCGCAGCGTGCGGCAGAGTGAGCGCGGATAGCGCCAGCAGTTGTTGCGCAGCCTGTTTGACCGATTCATGCAAGCCATCTGCGCCGCCGATGATGAAGGCAACATCGCGCCCTGCGCGCATCCAGTCCTGCATCTGTGCGGCCAGCTGTTTGGTGGTTGACTGCACGCCGCGTTCATCCAGCGCGATGCGCAAGCAGTTTTGCGGCAATGCGGCGAGGATGCGCTGCGCTTCGGCTTCCATAATCTGCGTCGTGGTTTTTCCGGTGGTGCGCGGTTCGGGCCTGATTTCCAGCAGCACTATCTTCGCTTCGCGCGGCATACGCTTGGTATATTCGTTGAAACCCGCCGTGATCCAGTCCGGCATTTTGTGGCCTACCGAGACGATGAGCAGTTTCATTCTAGAAAGAGCAAATGTCCACGAAAAACACGAAATGGGGTAAGCAGGCATTTCGGCGTAAGGCGGAAGCTCGCAAAAAAATTCAAAGTGATACCAAGTTGTAGGTCGGTATACATAATGGTAAATGACTTAAGCACTGCAACATAATGACTTGTTCGTGCCTTTCGTGTTTTTCGTGGATCAATCGCTTTTTTTGGTTTAAGTATTATTTGGGGGGCTTCGCCAACTTTGGTCTGGCCGCCTGCGCCTTGCTCCACAATTCTTCGAGGTTGTAGTAATCGCGGATGGCCGGCTGCATGATGTGTACCAGCACTTCGCCCAAGTCCACCAAAATCCACTCGCCGCTGTCTTCCCCCTCACGGCCAAGCACCTCCTCGCCACGCTCTTTGAGTTTGACCACCACGTTGTCGGCAAGCGCTTTGGTTTGCCGTCTGGATGTTGCGCTGGCGATGATCATGCGCTCGAACATCGAGCTGAGCTTGCTGGTGTCGATCACCGTAATGTTAGTGGCTTTGATGTCTTCCAGTGCGGCGACGACGGCTAGGGTTTTTTCTTCGGTAGTTAGCATGGTGTGTATAGGTGATGTTGATGAATGTAGTCGGCCACTGCGTTGGGCAGCAGATAGCGTATGCTGCGATTTCCCGCCACGCGGCTGCGGATCAGCGTGGCGGAGATTTCCAGTTTGGGTATCGCCAGTTCGGCAATCCCGCCAGCTGGCTGTTGCGATAAAACCTCCGCAGCGCACAGGCGCTGTTGATAGTGTGATCGCAATGCCGGTGTGGCAGTGTGGATACGATCCTCCAGCGTAAAGCCGGGGCGGTAACCCACCACGATGTGCGCCAGCTCGAACAATTTCTCCCACTCGTGCCAGGTGTGCAATTGCAGAAACGCATCACCGCCCATCAGCAAACACAACGGTTGCGCTGCGCCTAACTCGGCACGCAGTTCGCGCAAAGTATCTACCGTATAGCAGGGCGTGGTGCGCTTGACTTCGCGCTCGTCCAGCACGAAAGCGGGTTGATCCATGATCGCCAACTGCACCATCGCGCTGCGATGTTGCGCAGATACTTGCGGCACAGCGCGATGCGGCGGCGTGCCGGTTGGGATGAAACGGATCTGCCGGAGATTTGCGAGTTCAAGCATTTCCTCGGCGAGACGCAAATGCCCGTAATGAATAGGGTCGAACGTCCCCCCCAGAATGCCGATCGTTTTTTTGCTCACTGATTACAGGGCCAGAAATTGCAATGTCAGGGATTACAACGCCAGCCGGCGGGTATCCGCCAGCACTTGCGTGAGAAAAACGATAAATCGCGCCGCCGCCGCACCGTCGATCACGCGATGGTCATAAGACAGCGACAGCGGCAACATCAGGCGCGCCACGAATGTTTCATCCTGATGCATCGGTTTGATGATCGCTCTGGACACGCCGAGAATCGCCACTTCCGGCGCATTGATAATGGGTGTGAATGATGTCCCGCCTATCCCGCCCAAACTGGAAATCGAGAAGCAGCCGCCTTGCATATCGGCAGCGGTAATTTTTTTCTCGCGAGCTTTTGCGCTGACTTCGCCCAGTTCCTTGGCGAGCTGCACGATGCCTTTTTTGTCCACATCGCGCAATACCGGCACCATCAGCCCCTCCGTCGTATCGACCGCCACACCGATGTGGAAGTATTGCTTGAGCACCAGATTCTCGCCGCTGGCATCCAGCGAGGCGTTGAATTCCGGAAATTTTTGCAGCGCGACTACAGCCGCTTTGAGCATAAAGGCCAGCGGCGTGATCTTGATGTTCTGCTTGGCGTATTCCGCGCCAAGCTCCTTGCGGAAGGCTTCCATCTCGGTAATGTCAGCCTCATCGAATTGCGTGACATGCGGGATGGTCACCCAGTTGCGATGCAGGTTAGCGCCGGCGATTTTCTTGATGCGCGACAGCGGCCTGGTCTCGATCACGCCGAACTTGGCGAAATCCACCACCGGCATGGCCAGCACCTGCAAACCATTGCCACCTGGGGCACCGCGCGGTTGTGCAAGAGCAGCCTTGACGAATTGTTGCACGTCGTCTTTGGTGATGCGGCCTTTCTCGCCGCTGCCTTTGACTTGGGCAATCTGCACGCCAAGTTCGCGCGCGAAGCGGCGTATGGCCGGGCTGGCGTGGGCTTTACCGCCCTCAAACCCCTCCCGGCCTCCCCTTGTACCCGCAAGGGCTACGCCGGTTGGTTCCCCGCTGCTACGCAACGACCCTTCCGCTGTCAGGGGAGGAGTTAGTTCCACGCTTGCCGGAGCAGGTGCAGCGCCTCTCCCCTGATAAGGGGAGGCTGGGAGGGGTTGCGAGGCGGGTTCAGTTGCTGTGACTTGAGCAACCGGTTTGTCAGCCTGAGGTGCCTCCGCGTCGCTGCTTTCCAACAACAAAATCAGCGATCCTTGCGACACTTTGTCACCGAGCTTGATCTTCAGTTCCTTGATCACACCGGCATACGGCGACGGCACATCCATCGCCGCCTTGTCCGTTTCCAGTGTCACCAGATTATCTTCAGCTTGAATCGTATCGCCGACTTTCACCATCACTTCGATGATGCTCACGTCTTTGTAGTCGCCGATGTCCGGCACCAGTACTTGTTTGATCTTTTCCACTGTGTGTCTCCCCTAACCTTAAACAGTTGTTGGGTTAGGTTTGTCTGGATTGATTTTATACAGCTTGATCGCCTTGCTGACTTCGCTGGCCTTGATCGTGCCTTCATCGGCCAAGGCTTTGAGTGCCGCGACTGCTATGTAATTGCGATCCACTTCGAAGAACCGGCGCAATTTCTTGCGCGTGTCAGAGCGGCCGAAACCGTCCGTGCCCAGCACCTTGTAATGCTTGGGCAGGAAGCCGCGTATCTGGTCGGCGAACGAGCGCATGTAATCAGTTGCGGCGATCACCGGGCCGCTGCGGTCTGACAAGCATTGCTCGACATAGTTGACGCGCGCCTTGGCTTCCGGATGCAGCATGTTCCAGCGTTCGCAATCCAGCCCCTCGCGGCGCAATTCGGTAAAACTGGTCACGCTCCAGATATCCGACGCCACGCCAAAATCCTTCTCCAGCAATTCCGCCGCCGCGATCACCTCGCGCAATATCGTGCCGCTGCCCAATAATTGGACGGTCGGTTTTTTCTGATCCCTGATCCCTGATTCCTGATCCCTGAACAAGTACATGCCCTTGATGATGCCCGCTTCCGCACCCTTCGGCATCGCCGGATGGGTGTAATTTTCGTTCATTACCGTGAGGTAGTAGAACACGTCCTGTTGCTCGACATACATGCGGCGCATGCCGTCCTGAATGATGACCGCGAGTTCATAGGCGAAAGTCGGGTCGTAAGACACGCAATTCGGAATCATTGCCGCCATCAAATGGCTATGTCCATCTTCATGCTGCAAACCTTCGCCATTCAGCGTAGTGCGCCCTGCCGTACCGCCAAGCAGAAAGCCGCGTGCGCGCATGTCGCCCGCCGCCCAGATCAAATCGCCGACGCGCTGAAAGCCGAACATCGAATAGTAAATGTAGAACGGCAGCATGGTCTTGCCGTGGTTGGCATAAGCGGTGGCGGCGGCGATCCACGACGACATCGCGCCGGCCTCGTTGATGCCTTCCTGCAGTATCTGCCCGTTCTGATCTTCCTTGTAGAACATCAGCTGATCGGCATCCTGCGGGGTGTAGAGCTGACCCACCTGCGAGAAAATACCGAGCTGGCGGAACATGCCTTCCATACCGAAAGTGCGTGATTCATCCGGCACGATAGGCACCACCTGTTTGCCGATATTTTTATCTTTAACCAGAATGCCGAGCAGGCGCACGAATGCCATCGTGGTGGATATCTCGCGCTCGTCGGTGCCCTTCAGCAACACATCGAAAGCCTCCAGACCCGGTATCTGCAGCGGTTGATTGACCGGTGTGCGCTGCGGAACCACGCCCATGACTTTGCTGCGCTCCTTGAGATATTTCATCTCCAGGCTGTCATCGGCGGGACGATAGAAATTCAGGCTGGCGACCTGCTCGTCGTTCAGCGGAATGTTGAAGCGATCGCGGAATTTCAGCAGCACTTCGCCGGTCATTTTCTTTTGCTGATGAGTGATGTTCTGGCCTTCGCCCGCCTCGCCCATGCCGTAACCCTTCACCGTCTTGGCGAGAATCACCGTCGGCTGACCGGTGTGTTTGCTGGCCGCAGCATAGGCGGCAAATACTTTTTTAGTGTCGTGGCCGCCGCGGTTCAAATGCCAGATCTCCTGATCGGTCATGTCGGCGACCATCTCCAGCAACTCGGGATATTTGCCGAAAAAATGTTGGCGCACGTAGGCGCCATCCTTGGCCTTGTAAGTTTGATATTCGCCGTCCACCACTTCCTGCATGCGCTTTTGCAACAGGCCGTGTTTATCCTTGGCAAATAATCTGTCCCACTGGTCACCCCATACCACCTTGATGACATTCCAGCCCGCGCCACGGAACACGCCTTCCAGTTCCTGGATGATCTTGCCGTTACCGCGCACCGGACCATCGAGGCGCTGCAAGTTGCAGTTGACCACGAAGATCAAATTGTCGAGCTTCTCGCGCCCGGCCATCGAGACCGCGCCCAGCGATTCCGGCTCGTCGGTCTCGCCGTCGCCCAAATACGCCCACACCTTGCGTCCAGCGGTTTGCACCATGCCGCGATGTTCCAGATAGCGCATGAAGCGCGCCTGATAAATTGCCATCAGCGGGCCGAGTCCCATCGATACGGTGGGGAATTGCCAGAAGTCCGGCATCAGCCACGGATGCGGGTACGACGACAGTCCGTTGCCTTCCGTTTCCTGACGGAATTTGTACATTTGCTCTTCACTGATGCGTCCTTCGAGGAAGGCGCGCGCATACATGCCGGGCGACGAGTGTCCCTGGAAATACACCAGATCGCCGCCGTGCGTGTCGGTCTTGCCGTGAAAAAAATGATTAAAGCCCACGTCGTACAAAGTGGCTGCGGAAGCGAAGCTGGCGATATGTCCGCCCAGCTCGGACGAATCGCGATTCGCATTCAATACCAGCACCATCGCGTTCCAGCGCATCCAGCCGCGGATGCGGTGCTCCAGATCCTGATTGCCGGTGGAGCGGATTTCCTCGCTGACCGGGATGGTGTTGCAATAAGGCGTGACCGCGCTGAACGGCATGCCCGCGCCCGAAGTGCGCGCTTTGTCTATCAATTGCTCGAGCAGAAAATGGGCGCGCTCCGCGCCTTCGTTTTCCAGTACTGACTCGAGTGCGTCCAGCCACTCCTGGGTTTCTTGCGGGTCGTAATCAGGTAATAATGCCATCTTTGCGTTCTCTCTCAATTGCAACGTAAATTTTTTGGGGGGCCTTATACCGAACAAGCGATAGTTTCATGCTCGGTGGTGATCCACTCGACTTTCACGTCTGTCGCTTCCTGCGGAATGTGTTCGACGATTTGCAGCGCAAATGCGGCAGCGGCCAATGCGGGTTGATGCGTTAAATTGGCTAGCAACTTATCGTAATAACCGCCGCCATAGCCCAGCCGCGCCCCATCTCGGGTAAATGCCACCCCCGGTAAAAGCGCGAATTCTACCTCATTTAGCGCCGCCAGCCGCTCACAACGTTCGACCATCGGCTCGCGTATCCCCCACAATCCCGGCTCCAGTTGGTTTTCCAGATCATCCACCCAATATAAATCGAGCTGATTGGTATGGTGGTTCACCCGTGGCAAGGCCAATCTTTTGCCATCAGCCAGCACCTGTTGTATCCAAAGCTCGCTGGCGAACTCCGCGCCGATGTTCATGTAGCCCAGCACGGTGCCAGCTTGCTGATATTCGGGCAGTTGCAACAGCCTTTCGGTGATCGCCGCACTGTACGCGGCGCGCGTATCGGGCGGCAGCTGCTCGCGCAATGCGAGAATAGATTTTCTGATTGTTTGCTTCATTCTAGAAATAGCGTATCTTGTGTATCGAAGCTGTGAGCGAAACTCGGCCCCGCGCCGTGTGAACCTTCGGGGTTCCTATACTCATGGCTTTTTCCTTTATCTGTTTCCCGAAACGCATCTCCAATGCCAGTGCCAGTGCCAGCTAAACTTTAACTTGGCGCGAGGCCAAGGTAAAGAAATCGCATTTTCTAACTTAGGCGGCGAGTTTGTCTAATGCTTGTCTAAATTTTGCGCTTGTTATCGAGCACTAAAATCCATCGCCTCTTTTCCTGTACGACTGATTTTTCAATGGTTTTATCACGCTTTGACATGGCATAGAGCAAATTGCGCAGCTTGTTTGCTTTCTGCTTTTCGTCTAACACGTCAAAAAGTTTGTCTAAATAATAGGCCGCACAAACTGACCATCCTGATCAAGAATTTTTCCATGTGAATTGTGTTTTGAGCGCTTCGAGCATATCGAAGGTATCAATGCAATGCACACCGAATTCGTCGCAAACATTCGGAATTTTCACTCGGTTTTTTATTTGCGCATCGTAAGTCTCATGGGTAACCACGGTCAGCCCATACCGCTTTGCATAGGCAACCAGACATGCATCGTTCCCTGAGGCGAATTCGGTTTTTGCTTCTGGAAGGTATTGCTTCTCTGCCTGCGCCCACGCCACCATCTTGCCAAACCAAGCAGCGACTTCCGCTTCTGTTGTGGGCGCGAAGAATCCCTTGGGGGCAGACCGCTTAGCCCATTGGGTCAAATCATCTTTGCCTTGGTCAATTTCTTTCTTGATGCGATCTATGCTGCCCAGTGTTCCTTGCTTATACTGCCATGCAATGCAATCCCAAAAGCCCGGACATAACCCAAACCTGTAATACCGTCGTTTTGCTTCCATCAGCACGTTGGCATCCAGCAAGTATTGGGTTTTCTTGCTCATGGTCAGCTCGCCTCCAACCTTTTGACGTATTTATCAAAAGTTGCGCCATGCAAATCGGTCAGGCGATATGCATCACGATAAAGCAATCGTCCCTCCTTAGCTGCCAACGCGACTGCGCGCGCAAAACGTTTGCCCAAGCGCACATTCTGAGTTTGGTAAAAATTACCTCCGCTAGAAACTCGTGCTGCTTTGCGTCGCTCGTCTTCCTGATAAGAACGGAAGAAAGTTAAAAACTCGGCTTGCTGAATCAAGCCCAAATCTTGCGCGCGCCGCGCCGCAACAATCGGACTGACCTTAAAGTGCCGGGCTATAGCTTGAAAAGGTTCTGCATCCTGAATTGCGCGCGTCCAATAAGCCTCGAATTCACGCGCTGGCACCAGAAATTCCGCCGCCACCTTGTTGCAAAACTGCTCGACCGCGAATTCCGATGGCTCCAGATTGCTCAAATTGAACAAGGCGCTCTCGCCGACCCATAAATGCGCCAGCTCATGCGCCAAGGTAAACATCTGTGCAGACTTTGCATCCGAGCCATTCACAAAAATCAACGGCGCATAATTATCCATCAGGACAAAGCCACGAAATTCTTCTGTATCCAGCTTGCGGTGAGTGTCATTGCCGACCACACCGTTAATTACAACCAGTATCCCCGCTTCCTCAATAGCCTCGCGCAAATGCCGCAATGCGTCCGACCATGTCCCATGATGACTGGCCCAACCGTCGCCAGTGCCGGTTACCTGCCTGATTTTTTGTGCGACAGCAGCGGGGGCTTCGCGCAAATTTGCCGACGCAATGAAAGACAACGGAGCGTGCCCACTGTCAACGAGGTAATCGCGCATCCACGTCTGGCGGCGTTGCATGGTATGCAGCGTATCAATCAGATTTGGGCTTGCGCTGCCAACAGGACGATCGCTGACCGTGCGGAAATCGGGGATTGGCAATTTTTCCTGCGGCGGTTCCGGCAGGAAAAAATAGCCTAGCGGTGTCCAGGTTTTCTTGGCCAACGCCTCAAGCTGCTTGAGCGTAGGTTGCGCCTCCCCGCTTTTCCATTTTCCCAACTTGGGAAACTGGCGCGCAAGCCCCTCCACGCTCCGCCCGGAACGTTCGAGCGCCCAACGTATCAGTTCATGCTTGACATTCAGCGTTTGCATAGAGATTCACAAATAAAAAAGGCGGCAAGCCCGCACGCCATTATCCCACCGTCCGGGGGCGCGCACATCAATCTTGTCCGACACGCTCTAGTAGCATTGCTGCATGTGTCCGGCGATAGATGCTCACGAAGGGCTGGCGTGCTCGTGCGGATAACTTGCTTGAGAGGTTGCATCGCACTCATAACTTCGCTTCGACCCATTCCCACTTTTTATCTTTCACCATTACGAACCGGCAACGATCATCTGAAAGCTCAGCCCACAGTCCGCCAATCAGGCGGTCATCTTCGGCATCATTCCAGCGATCCGCGCCTTTGTACTCAACCGCCAGAATCACGCCGCCTGGCAATTGGCACAGAAAGTCAGGGTAGAAGCGACCATCTGCTTTTTGCAAGAAAAACGAGCAGCCTTCCTTGCGTACCAGATTGCGCACCCAGAAATTGATCCGACCTTGTTGCGCCTGAACGTCCAACCAGCACGCACAGGCAAATTCCTCACCGCTATCAAAATCGCCGACACGTCCGTAATAGTGTTTGCGAAAAGAAAACTGGCCGAAGCGTCCATCGTAATCGCGGCTCGGCGCGTAGCCTTGCGGATGAAACTCAAAGCAGTAGCGCGCATCCACCGCCACACGCGTTTCATGGCCATCGCCAAACAAGGTTTGCTGGTATGCCTGTTTGACAGCTGCGATGCGCAACTCTTTAATGCGCCGCTCCAGCAGATTGCGAATCAGGAATTTTTGCCGATTGGCGCGGCCCAGATCGTAAGCCGGGCGTGCGAGCAATTCGTCAATCCAATGTGAAACAAACGCCTGTTTGCTGGCGTGGGTGATGGATTGCTCGGGCAGATTGCGGCACAGCCACGCCGCCAACTTCACCTTGTCCCAATTTTCCGGGCGATAAGCCAGCCCCAAGTCACGCTGCAGATCGGCGATGAATCGCGCCGTCATCTTGCCCGCATCGTCCACGTCGATCTCGCCGCCTTCGGATACTTTGAGTGCGGCATTCAGCTCGAACATATTTTCCGTTGTCGGCGCGGCATCGTAACTGGACAAATCCCACGGATATTCCAGCACCTCGGGATCATCGAACAGCGTGAACTCGCCCTGCATGGACAGTGCCATTTGCGGCACGGCAAAGCGCGTGCCTTGCTCGGCGGGTGTCAGGAAAAATTCCACTGCCGTGGTGCGACTGGCTTCCGCAGCCTGCTGGATGGCGGCTTTCGCAGGTTCGCTTTGCACCGCCTGTTGGATCGTGTGCTGCTCGTCATCACTCAACGGTTGCGAAATAGTCAGCTCTTGCGCCTTGTCGTCCCAACTCAGTTTCTCGCGCACGGCTTTCGGAATACTTTTCAGATCGGGCTTTTCCGGTAAAGCAACCACCACAGGATGAATCACGATGCGTCCCGCATTGCCTTCAATGTCCAGCGGCCTTTGCTGTTGTTTCACCGCCTGCACGAATTCTGCCGCCGCATGGCGATCAAAGCCCGCGCCCTGCACCAGCCGGTCACGAAGGGCGGATGCGGTCTCGGCAAAATTGCGCGACACCACAAACGCGTAAGACTGGTTGAGTGGCTGGCTGGAACGCCGCCGCGCATCAGGCTGGCGTAACACGCGCCCCAGCAATTGTTCCACCGAAGTAGCCGAGTGCAGTTCTGCCATGCTCACCAAAATGTAGGCGGACGGGCAATCCCAGCCTTCCGCCAGGGCCTGTTGCGTGATGACGAATTTCACCGGACACGCCTTATCGGCAATACCCTGCAAATAATTCGCGTCGATTTTTTCCAGTCCTCTTTCTTCACCGGTGGCAATGATGATTTCTTCCGGCGGCACTCGATGGTTCTCGATCAATTCGCGTTTAACGCGCTCCACATCCAGCGTCTCCACGCCTTGCCGCCGCTTCTCCGCCTGAATCAACACCAGCGGACGCAAATACGCCGCACCCTTGCGTGCTTCCGCATCGGCAAGAGTTTGCAACTCGCTGCGCCGCGCCAGCGCATCGGCCAGACACTGCTGCCAATCCGGTTCGGTCTCCAGCATGATCGGCAATTTGATCATTTCTTCCGCTTTCAACTCGGCGGCGGACACGCTGTGCAGCACATTGCTCGGCGTTAGCTCGGTGTCCGGCGTGGCGGTCAGCTCCAGAATGCCGCTCGGACGAAAATCGGCAAAGGTCTTGAATGAAAGTGGCGTGCGGTTGTTATGCGCCTCATCCACAATCACGAACGGGCGGCGCAAGCGCAGCACATTCGCCAGCGAATAGGGAATCGTCTCGCCGTCGCGCAGCAATTCGGCGCGCTGCGCCTGGGCAAGATGCTCGAAATGATGCATCAGTGCGCCGCTCGATTGGTACACCTTCAGCCACTCCGTATCCTCGCGCCGGAACGCCTGTACCGTCGCCACAATCACCGTGGTGGAAGTCTCCAGCGTGGCGCGCGTCACGCTCTTCGCTTCATCCAGATCCAGCACCGTCAGCGGCCCCGCTTCGCGCAGCGCGGCATGGTAAGGATGTTGCGCATTGCGCAACGCCTTCAGCGTCTGCTCGCGTATCGCCTTGGAGGGCACCAGCCACAAAATCACACTGTGTTCGCAGCGCAACAAATGGGTATTGATCTGCGCCACACTCTTCGCCGCCAGCCAGGTCTTGCCGCCGCCGGTTGGCACGCGCAGACAGAAGTACGGCATGTCCGATGGGAAACCATCAATCGGGTGATACTTGCTGCCCTCGCCCCACAGTTCGCGTGTCGTCTGGTAAAACGCGGTATCCGCATTGCCCTGTTGCATACACGCGCGGAAATATAATTCGATGCTGTCGAGCACCGATTGCTGGTAAATCTTGGGGAGGAAAGTGCTCATCGTTTATACCGCCAGTGCGTAGGGAGTTTGCTTGAACACGATGCCTTCGCGATGCAGGCGTGCCGCACCCAGGCGACAGGCTGCTGCGTAGATCACCTTCGCCCCGTCGTAAACAGGCAACACTTCGTATACCGGCCCGGTCAGCACATTGCCGCCCGCGACAGCTTTGTCCTTGAGTATGCCGTTGTACAGCAGGTAAATGGCGCGGCCTTCGTGGATGCCCAGCAACGGCGAAAGTTTTACTCCCTCGCCCTCTGGGAGAGG
>JAYVKW010000070.1:0-7986 GCA_043768015.1 Gallionella sp. | reverse complement strand
GCGCTTGGTGACGGTCATGCCGCCTTCTTCCACGCTGACCGGATTGGGGCTGTTTTCAATCCCGCCTTTGGGCGGGGATTTCTTGGTGCCGCTGGCGGGTTGCACGCCGGTTCCGGTGCTGCTGGCGGCCCTGACTTGTTGCACCGAGGTCTCGCTGGAACCCTCGGGTAATATTTTGTCGGTCTCATGCAAAATATCCTTGATGTTCTGGATCAAGGTTTCCCAGAAGTGATTTTTGGACGTGTTCTTGATGGTAAGCGATGAATTATTGCTGCCAGAACTGCTGGCCCCGGTTGCGCTGCCGGATGAGCTGGAACCCACTTGTGTGGCATTGGACATCGTCCCATCCGAGTCGCGCGCCATGTTCACATAATCAATTTTGTAACTATGTAGATAAGGAGTGTCAGGCATCACCGTCAGGGTGCCGTTGTTCAGCTCATAGCGCATATCTATTTGCCTGGCGATGCGCGTGAGGATTTGCGGCAAGGTCTGGTTGATGGCATTCACCGTCACCGTTCCCTGGATGCCTGATTGAATATCGAGATTGATTTTTGCATCGCGCGCCAGGGCGAATAAAATCTCCTGTGCCGGTACATTGGTGACCACCACGCTGTAGGTGGCAACTTTACTGGCCGGTTTGGGCGGCGGCAGCACGACGCTGTCTTTGATCGGTTGGGGAATGCTGCTTGCCGTTTCGGGCTGGATGTCTTGCCGCTGAAGGTGCTGATCTGCAGGCTTGATCGGTTTCGTCCCGCAGCTGGCCAGCATCACCCCGATAGCACAGAGATAAACTATGTTGCGTGAACGCATGCTTCTCCCCCTTTCTTTCTTTATTTGGCTTCTAGCCTAACAGCTTTGCGGGTATTGCTCAATACGTCATTCGGCCACATCGCTTCAGAAGATGTAGGTGGATGTGGCGAAAGCTTCCTGATAGCGAACGGGTAGATCTTTGACCGCGTTGTGTGCCGCCTCAATCGAAGGATATGCGCCGTAGAGAACGCGCAACCCATTCTTGCCGCCAAACTTGGCGGGAAGCAGGTAAATTTCGGAGAGTTTGCCCAATGCTTTCGCGCGCTTCAGGAATCCCTCGATGCGTTCCGGCTTGACTTCCTCGTTGTAGAACAGTTGGATGCTGGCGACGGCTTGTTTCTGCTGGAGCAATTGTTTCCCTGCCGCCAGACGTTGTTCAAACAGGCTGGATTTAGGGAGCGCGGGCGTCTCGCCCGCTTGTAGGCGGGCAGGATGCCCGCGCTCCTCTGGGGTAGCAGGGGCTGCGGAAGGAGGCGCTGGCTGAGCAATTTCCACAGGAACTGCCGACGCGGGCGCATCGTTCGGTTGTGCTGTGACCGGTTGCGTTGCAGCCGCCAAGGTGGGCGGGGCGGAGGCGCTTTTATCCGTCCTCTGTCCTCTGTCTGCGCCAAGACCGCCCGAAGGGCGAGCGTCTGGCGGCGTACCCCTTGCGGGTGCTTCTGTCTTCTGATCAAGCATCCACCACGCCACCAAACCGAATAACAGCAGTGCGGCAACCGCGCTTCCCAACAGCAGTTTTTTGCCGGGCAGGGTGGTGGCGGAGCTGAGTTCGCTGTCACGCATCGCCGCTTGTACATGACGCGCTTCGATGTTGTGGGTGTTTTCCACGAAGGCGGCCAATAGTGATTTGTCCGCGAGGATGTTGACGCGGCGCAGTAGCCCGTTGGACGCGCCGGCGATAAGTTTGATCGCATCTGGCGAGAAAATACCCGGGCCGTGGTAACCGGCCGCGCGCATCCGGAACATCAGGTAACTTTCCAAGATGTTGCGCGACAGCGGCTGCATGTTGAAATGATGCACGATGCGATCCTTGAGCTGGCGCATGTTCGGCTGGTCCAGCTTGGCGTTCAATTCCGGTTGGCCGAACAGGACGATTTGCAGCAGTTTGGCATTGCCGACTTGCAGGTTGTACAACAGGCGCAATTCTTCGAGCGTGTCTGGAGGCATGGCGTGCGCCTCGTCCACCAGCACGACGATACGCTTTCCTTCGCGGGCTTTCTCTTCGAGCTTGTTCTGGATGTTCTGCATGATGATGCCGACACGCTCGCCTTCGATGTTCAATCCGAGCCCGTCGGCAATCGCATACAACATCTCTTCGCGCGACAGGCTGGGGTTGGCCAAATAGATGGCTTCGATGTGCTTGGGAAGCTTTTCCAGCAACATCCGGCACAGCATGGTTTTGCCGCTGCCGACTTCGCCGCTAACCTTGATGATGCCCTCGATTTCAGAAATGGAATAGATCAGCGCATCAAGAATTTCACCGCGATTGGCGCCGGAAAAAAAGAATACTGTGACGGGGGTGATCCTGAATGGCGGTTCGGTAAGCCCGAAGTGATTTAAATACATGACTGAATCCTATGCGTTGAGTTTTTCATGCGCACTCATGCGGCTGTGCAATGTGGTGCGGTTGATGCCGAGCAGCTTGGCGGCCTCGCTGATATTGCCTGCGGCAAGCTCCAGTGCTGCGGCGATGTATTGGCCTTCTTGTTTTTGTAAATATTCATCCAGACTAAAATTGCCTTGCTGGAGTTGCTGTTTTATCGATTCCCGGGAGGCGTCCCCTTGCGGGTATGCAGACGTTTCCAGCGGGTCGAACTCATCTTCCAATTGCGTTGTGTTGACTGTCTTCCCGGGATATTTTGTGACCAGCCGAATGACGATATTGCGTAATTCCCGGGTATTACCGGGGAAGCTGTAGCGTTGCCAAGATTGCAAAGCATCCGGGAGTAATTCAAAGGGGGTTTGCTTGATTTGCTGCGCGTAATAAGCACGGAAGTGATTGAGCAGCACCAGCTTGTCCGGGCCCAGTTCGCGCAGCGGCGGAACGGTGATTGAAAATACATTCAGGCGGTGGTAAAGGTCAGCCCGAAATGTGCCGGCTCTGACAGTGGTACGCAGGTTGCGATTGGTCGCGGCGATGATGCGCGCGCTGCTTTTGCGCGTGGTGGTTTCGCCGACGCGTTGATATTCGCCGTTTTCCAGCACCCGTAATAGTTTGGTTTGGAGTTCCAGCGGCAGTTCGCCGATCTCATCAAGGAACAATGTGCCGTCAGACGCTTCTTCAAAAAACCCGGATTGAGCGCTGGCCGCACCGGTAAAGGCGCCTTTACTGTAGCCGAACAGGGTGGGTTCGATCAGCGTGGGGGGAATGGCAGCGCAGTTAAGCACTTTGAAAGGCGAGTTGGGCTTGCTTGCCAATTTTTGTATTGCAGCGGCAACCAATTCCTTGCCGCAACCTGATTCGCCCTCAATGAGCACCGGGAAAGGAATGGCTGCATACATCACGATCTGGCTGCGCAGGGCTTGTATCGCGGGGCTTTGTCCGACGAGGCCGAGCAGATGATCATGCTGGTTTTTGTTGCCGGGCTCGCTGTCCTGAACCTTTAGCGCCTCGTCAAGGTATTGCTTTATTTTTTCCGGCGCACAGGGTTTGGCGATGAAATCGATCGCGCCCAGGGCGCGTGCATGGCGCGCGTTGCTTTGGTCATCCTGGCCGGACAACACGAAAATCTTGATTTTCGGCGCATGTGCCAGTAGTTCGGCAACCAGGTGAAAGCCTTCATCGGGACGGTGCGGGACGGGCGGCAACCCCAGATCAATCAGTGCCAGTTGCGGGGGGTTGGGCAATTTGCGCAGCAGGCTGATCGCCGCAGCGCGTGATTCGGCTTGATAAACCTTGAAGTGATTGCCAAAAGTGACCGCCAGTCCTTCGCGAATCAGCGGGTCGTCGTCAACGATTATCAGGCTGGGAAGTGTCGATAGGGCGTTCATTTTGTTCTCTATGGAGATACCTACTGGGTGTGGAGCATAACGGCAAGTGCACGCAAGCTCAATAGGAAAAGTACATGGGTATTGATATTGAGGTCAATTAGTTGGGGATTATCGGTTCAGTGGTTTAGAATGTGCCCACTTGATTTTTTGGGATTTAATTTTGTCTTCATCCGCTTTGGTCGAAATTAGCGACCTTCATTTTGCTTACGATAAGCGTGCCATTTTGAAAGGCATCAATATGACATTCCCGAAGGGAAAGTTGATTGCCATCATGGGCTCGAGCGGTTGCGGCAAGACCACGCTGCTGCGGCACATAGGCGGGGTGCTCAAGCCGACAAAAGGTCATGTCAAGGTGGCTGGGCAGGTCATTCATGAACTGGATCAGGATGCCCTGTATGCGATGCGCCGCAAGATGGGCATGCTGTTCCAGTTCGGCGCGCTGTTCACCGATATGTCGGTGTATGATAATGTGGCGTTCCAGATGCGCGAGCATACCGATCTGCCCGAAGAGCTGATACACGATCTGGTGTTGATGAAGTTGCACGCGGTGGGATTGCGCGGGACGCATAACCTGATGCCGTCCGAGTTGTCCGGCGGGATGGCGCGGCGTGTGGCGCTGGCGCGCACCGTGGCGCTCGACCCGATGCTGATCATGTATGACGAGCCGTTTGCCGGGCTGGATCCGATTTCCCTGACGGTGGTGGGCGATTTGATCCGCCGTCTGAACGATGCGCTGGGTGCGACTTCGGTGGTGGTGACGCACGATGTGCAGGAGTCCCTCAAGATTGTCGACTACGTTTATTTTATGGAAAATGGCGTGATTGTGGCGGAAGGGACACCCGACGAAATTCGTACTTCGGATAAAGCTTTTGTGCATCAGTTTGTGCATGGCGAAATAGATGGCCCGGTGCCATTCCACTATCCCGGCGGTGATTACCGCCAGGATTTGAATCTGCCAGTCTGACAGCATGCCATTCGTCGAAACAATTAAAGTGATTGGACATCGCGCCATCAACGCGGTATGGCGCATTGGTAAGGCGGCGCGCTTCTTTTTTTTCACCCTGATGTATTCGGGCAACAGTTTTCGCCGTTTTCACCTGATCGTCAAAGAATTGTTTTCCACCGGTGTGATGTCGCTGATCATCATTATCGTGGCGGGGCTGTTCGTCGGCATGGTGCTGGGCTTGCAGGGTTATGAAACGCTCAAGCGTTTCGGTTCGGAATCGGCGCTGGGCGGGATGGTGGCGTTGAGCCTGGTGCGTGAACTGGGGCCGGTGGTGGCGGCATTACTGTTCGCCAGCCGCGCCGGTTCGGCAATGACGGCAGAGATCGGGCTGATGAAGGCGACCGAGCAAATTTCCGCGATGGAAATGATGGCGGTGAATCCGATCGCGCGCATCGTCGCGCCGCGTTTCTGGGCCGGCGTGATCTCGATGCCGTTGCTGGCCGCCATGTTCAGTGCGGCGGGTATATTCGGCGGATATTTTGTCGGAGTAGTGCAGATCGGCGTGGACGAAGGTTCGTTCTGGTCGCAAATGCAAGCCGCAGTGGATTTCAAGCATGACATATTAAACGGGGTGCTCAAGAGTTTTGTGTTTGGTACGGTGGTGACGATTATCGCCCTGTTCGAAGGCTATGACGCGGCGCCCACCGCAGAAGGCGTGTCAGGCGCGACCACGCGCACGGTGGTGACATCGTCGCTGGCGATCTTGATGCTGGATTTCGTAATGACCGCAATCATGTTTAGAGGGAATTGAATTATGGAACGCACGACACTGGATTTATGGGTGGGCCTATTCGTGGTGGCAGGCATCGCCGCACTGGTGATGCTGGCGATGAAGGTCGGGAACCTGGGCACTTACAATATGTCGGAGACCTATCAGGTGCATGCCTATTTTTCGAATATTGGCGGCTTGAAGCCCAAGGCGTCGATCAAGAGCGCGGGGGTGCTGGTGGGGCGTGTGACGGACATTACGCTGGATACGGAACGCTACGAAGCCAATGTGGTAATGAGCTTGGACAAGCGTTATCAATTTCCCAAGGATACGTTCGCCAATATCCAGACTTCGGGCTTGCTGGGCGAGCAATACATCGGCTTGATGCCCGGCGGCGATAGCGAGATGCTCAAGAATGGGGAACAAATTAAACAGACACAATCTGCGATGGTGTTGGAAGACTTGATCGGCAAATTTATCTATAGCAAGGCTGACGAACCCGTCAAAACCAAATAATCGAAGCCGGGTAAAATCTTATCAGGGTAAAAAGGGAAATGACATGACTGCGTTGCAAAAAATGATGCTGGGTGTGGCTATGTGCTGTGCGCTTGGTGTGGTACACGCCGAAGCGATCGCGCCCGATGCGCTGATTAAAAACACCGTGCAGGAAGTCATTGCGATTATCAAGCAGGATAAAGACATTCAAGCGGGCGATCAGAAAAAGATCATCGCGCTGGTGGACGCGAAGGTGCTCCCACATTTTGATTTTGTACGCATGACCCAATTGGCGGCCGGTAAATATTGGCGTTCTGCGACCCCTGAGCAAAAACAGGCATTGGTTACGGAATTTCGCAATATGCTGGTGCGCACTTATACCAAAGTATTCACGGTGTATCGCGATCAAACAGTGGATGTGAAACCGCTCAAGATGGCAGCCGATGACACTGAAGCGACCGTCAAGACCATCATCACCAAGCCGGGGGCACAGCCGGCCTTGGTGGATTATGAAATGAAGAAGGCCGCCGACGGCTGGAAGGTGTTTGACATAGCCATAGAAGGGGTCAGCATGGTGATGAGTTATCGCGGCACGTTCGCATCGCAAATTCAGGGAGGCGGGTTCGATGCCTTGATCAAGACACTTTCCGCCAGGAACGCGAATGCAGCCGATGGCGATATACGCAAGGCGGAGTCAAAATGATTCAGCGCGAAGCCAAAGAACTTTTGATGGAACCACTAGCCATTCCGCTAGGTAGCCAAACAACGGCAACCAAGCGGCTGGTTATGGCCGGGCACCCGGATGAGTGGATGGTGCTGCGGGGCAGCTTGACCATTGAAACCGTCCCCGCGTTGTTTGAAATCGGTTTGCTGCATCTGGCCGACGAAGATTTTCAGGTGGATTTTTCTCAGGTTGATTCCGTCGATTCCGCTGCGGTCAGTATGTTGCTGGGCTGGACCAGGGCTGCCCAGCGCATCCAGCATGGCTTGCGCGTAAAGGGATTGCCTGACAATTTGCTGAGCTTGGCGGGTTTATACGGTGTTGCCGAGTTGCTACCCCAGTAATCTGATTGATATGGAGTGCGGCCTGCACGCTGGGTGCCGCGCCACTTTTTGCAAACCCGATTTTTCAATTTTAACCTACAGTGGAATTAATAATGGTCACTCCGGAAAGCATACAACTTAACATCGCGCAGGGTATGGCGACCGAACATTTAAGCGTGGTGGGTGATGGTACCCACTTCGAGGCGGTGATCGTCAGTGAGACGTTTGCGGGCAAGAATCGCGTGCAACGTCACCAGTTGGTCTATCAGACTTTGGGCGACCGGATGCGCGCGGAGATTCACGCGTTGTCGATGAAGACCTATACGCCGCAAGAGTGGCAGAACCAGTCGTAAGTTGATGGTTGTTATAGCTGCACACCTTACGTCTAATAACTAAATTTTATGCAAAAACTGGCGATTCAGGGCGGCAATCGCCTCAACGGCGAAGTGCGCATTTCCGGTGCCAAAAATGCGGCGCTGCCGATACTGTGCGCCAGTTTGCTGAGCAGTGATGCGTTGCAACTGAGTAATGTGCCGGACCTGAACGATATCGTCACGATGCGCAAGCTGCTGCAGCAACTGGGTGTGAAGATAGAGGCGAACGGCGGCCAGGCGGTATTGTCTGCGGCGCAGATTGACAAGTTGGAAGCGCCTTACGATATGGTGAAAACCATGCGCGCCGCGATCCTGGTGTTGGGGCCGCTGGTGACACGCTTCGGCGAAGCGCGAGTTTCCTTGCCGGGCGGCTGTGCCATCGGTTCGCGTCCGGTGGACTTGCACATCAAAGGCTTGCAGGCGATGGGCGCAGAAATCCATATCGAGCATGGCTACATTCACGCGCAAGTGCCCCAAGGTAATGGACGGCGTAATGGGCGCGCGCGGCTCAAGGGCGCACGGATATTTTTCGATCTGGTCAGCGTCACCGGCACGGA
>JAYVKW010000069.1:0-3319 GCA_043768015.1 Gallionella sp. | reverse complement strand
TTAGAAATTTGATGCAACCCTTGCAACATCAGCCACGCCAGCAAACCGAATACCAACAGGCCCGCCGCCAATCCGCCCAGCACGGTGAAGCCCAGCTTGAGCGAACCGGCCTGCCAAATAAACAGCCCACACAGCACCGCTCCGCCGGAGGCATACAGCAAACCGGTACCCGCTTGCGGCGCACCCAGTTCGCGGCGGATCACGCGCAATGGCGACACGCTTTTCAATTGCCACAGCGGCAGGAACGCGAAGCCCAGCAGCAGCGCCATGCCGCTCGCGGCAGCCTGCCATATCGGCGTCAATCCGGGCGCGGGCAAACCGGCCTGGCGCATCGAGGCGATGGATTCCACCAATATCGATTGGGAAGCATAGCCGAGCAGCTCGCCCAGCAACACCGCGCCAAAACCCAGCAGCAGGAACTGATAGAGGAAGATGCGCAGCACCTGATTCTGGTCTGCGCCCAGACAGCGCATCATCGCGCAGCTATCCAGGTGGCGCGAGATGAAATGCCGCGACGCCAGCGCGAGTGCAACACCCGCCAGCACCACCGCGGTGAGCGCGGCGAGGCCGAGGAAATGTTCGGCGCGTTCCAGCGCGGTGCGTATCTCGGGACGCGCATCGCGCACGTCCTCGAGCTTCTGGCCCACGGTCAGCCGGCTTTGCAACCAGCCCCGCAGATCGGCAACCTGCTTCGCATCGCCCGCGACCATCAAACGGTAACCGATACGGCTGCCTTCCTGTATCAATCCGCTACCGGGCAAATCTTCCGTATTCAAAATCACGCGCGGCGCAAAACTGGCAAAGCCGACCGACTGATCCACGAAACGCACCACCCGCGCCGCCACCTTCAAATGCAGGCCACCCACACCGACCTCGTCACCCAGTTGCAACCCCAGGCGCTGCATCAGGCGCGGGTCAGCCCATAACGTGCCGCGCGCGGGGATGGCGCTGTTCTCGTTCTTGATGACATGCTCTGCGCCATCATCGATGATGATCTTGCCGCGCAAGGGATAGCCCTGCTCCACCGACATGATGTCCGCCAGCAGATTCTGGTTCTTGGCCGTCACCATACTGGGAAATGCATCCGACTCCATCACGCGCAGCCCGCGCTGCAACGCGGCATCGCGATATTCTTTCGGCAAGGGTCGCGTCGATGAGATGCGCAGGTCCGCCCCTATCAGGCTGGTCGCCTCCTGTTGCAGCGCCAGCCGCACGCGGTCGGCGAACAATCCGACGGTGGAAATGCTGCCCACCGCCAACACCAGCGCGAGTAGCAGCACGCGCCATTCCCCAACGCGCCAGTCGCGGCGAAGGAGATTGAGGGAAAGTCGGAGGAGGTTCATCGTTGGTCCTCCCCTCTCACACTTGTGGGAGAGCGGCCGGGGGAGAGAGTCTTAAAATCAGTAGCCTCGCTAGAGAGCGCAAGCCGTATCTGTTCCAAAACGCTATCAGTTTCATTCATCAATTGATTATTCCAGAAACGCAGCACCTTATAACCTTCACTGTGCAACCAGGCATCCCGCTCTTTGTCGTATTCAACATTCTCAGCATGTTGCCCGCCATCCAGTTCGATAACCAATTTCTCTTCAAGGCAAACAAAATCCACCACATAATGGCCTAATGGCTTTTGCCGCTTGAATTTTCTTCCCATGAAGCGGTGGGCGCGCAAGTGATACCAGAGTTTCTGCTCCGCATCGGTCATGGTGCGGCGTAATGATTTTGCATTATCCAGCAAACTCATGGTCACCCTCTGATAAAACTACTAGCCATTCGACTAGGCGTCAGAGCCGCCAAGTCGCTGGTTATCCCCTGCCCCTCTCCCGTAAACGGGCGAGGGGAAAGATGCAGCACGCGCCAGTCGCGGCGGAGCAGATTGAGGGAGAGGCGGAGGAGGGTCATTTTCTATTCATCTAAGAGTCGCGGCAAATAAATTTGCAGTTATTCACCAAGGAACCGAATCCCGCTCCTGGAATTTTTTTTCATAGTTACGCAAATATTCGATATCTTCTTCGAGCAAAGGCAATTCTTGGATAAAGCATGCAAAGAATATTGAATTCTCCTACTATAATAAAAACCATGACACATCAAAAAATTCATCAACCGCGAATTGTTCTGGTCGCGGAAATAATTCTGCTTGTTGTTACCCTGCTAGTGTAGTGTTGCATTCTGTTTGGAACTTAACCGACTGTTAGCTCGGATAACTTTTTGCAGGATATCGCGAGCACTGGCAGTCCAAATGAACGGCTTGGGTTTGATGTTGTGCTGGGCGACATATTCGTCAATGGCCGCAACCAATTCCGGCACACTGGTGAACACTCCGCGGCGCAGGCGATTCTCCGTGATGTCGCGGAAGAATCGTTCCACCATGTTCAGCCACGACGCCGAGGTGGGCGTAAAGTGCATGTTGAAGCGCGGATGCTTCCCCAGCCACTTTTGCACGTTGGGATGCTTGTGCGTGGCGTAGTTGTCGGCAATCAGATGCAGTGTCTTGTCCTTGGGCGTTTCGCGATCGATTTTCTTCAGAAATTTTAACCACTCGGTGTGGCGGTGGCGCTCCTGACACTGGGAGATGACTTTCCCATCGAGCACGTTGAGTGCGGCAAACAGCGTGGTCGTGCCATTGCGCTTGTAGTCGTGCGTCATGGTGGATGCGCGCCCTTTCTTCAGCGGCAAACCCGGCTGTGTGCGATCCAGCGCTTGCACCTGGCTCTTCTCATCACAGCACAGCACGATCGCATGCTCGGGCGGCGAAAGGTACAAACCCACAACGTCTTCAAGTTTCTCGACGAATTTCGGATCGCGCGAAACCTTGAAGCCGCGCACGAGATGGGGTTTCAGCCCCTTGGCACGCCAATGCCGGGAAACGCTCGCAGCGCTTACATCAAGTTCGGCAGCCATTGTGCGTGTGCTCCAGTGCGTGGCAGCCTTGGGCTTGCCCTCGGTAGTCAACGCCACCAGTCGTGCCACATCGACCTTCACCGGTGGCGCGCCGCGCGGCAGGTCGCGCTCGATGCCCGCCAGTCGCGATTGTGAGTAACGCTCGCGCCAGCGCGAAACCTGCACTCTGCCTACGCCCACTTGCACCGCAATATCTGTGTTCTGCAAACCTTGGGCTGCCAGCAACACGATACGCGCCCTCTGCGCCAATCTGACGCTGGTGCGCTTGGAGCGAACAAGTTTCGTCAACCCGGCTCGCTCTTCGTTAGTCAGTTCAATTCGCGGGGCAACTCTCATCGGACTTCTCCTCTCCACTATGGCAACGGAGAGTTGGGTCATCGGCAATGCAATAAGTTCCATCAAGAATGCAACGCTACACTAG
>JAYVKW010000068.1:0-10290 GCA_043768015.1 Gallionella sp. | reverse complement strand
TCGTTTCCGGCGACACTGTTACCTATCAAGTCGTGGGCGATGACGAGGCCGACATCAAACTCGGACAGATTTCCGTCTCATCGCCGATTGCGCGCGCGCTGATCGGCAAGTACGCGGGCGATACGGTGGACGTGCAAGCGCCTGGTGGCGTGCGGCAGTATGAAGTGCTGGATGTTTTGTATAAATGAGCCGCTGTAGTTGCCGGTAGCCGCAACCTTTAATCGGTTGCGATTCGCTGGCCGGGCAACCCCCGGCCAACGGTCTGTCATATCACGATATCGACGGCAAAAACGCCATGCACGTCAGTCCCTAGGCAGCAAAGTCAACCGCAAATCACCCCCAATTTGCCGCACGTCGGCAAGCCGAAACCGTGCAGCGTGTTCCAGCGATTCCAGCGGCGTGTGATTGAATAAACCCCGCGCATCATGCCCTACCGCCATCGGCGCGACATAGGCAATCCACTCGTCCACCAAACCGGCTTCAAGCAAAGCGCCATTGAGCGCGGCACCGGCTTCGACGTGGACTTCGTTGATGCCGCGCAGCGCCAGTTCTTTCAACAGAGCGACGAGGTCAACCCGGCTTTGTGCGCCGGGGAGTTCGAGGATGTTTGCACCCGCCGCTATCAGCGCGGCGCGGCGCTCAGGGTGCGGCGTGCGACACGCTATCAGCGCGGGCAGGATGGCGGCTGCGGGCGGGGTGAGCAGATTGGAGTCCACCACCACGCGCAGCGGCTGCCGCCCGATGTCGAGGTCGCGCACGTTCATGCGCGGGTTGTCGGCGAGCACGGTGCCGCTGCCGGTCAGGATGGCGCAGGCGCGGGCGCGCAGTTTCTGTACGTCGGCGCGGGCGGCTTCACCGGTAATCCACTGTGATTGGCCGTTGGTGAGCGCAGTTTTGCCGTCAAGCGTGGATGCTGTTTTGAGTCGAACCCATGGGCGGTGTCGCGTCATGCGGGAGATGAATCCGGGGTTCAGCGCGCGCGCTTCATTTTCCATCAGGCCGACTTCAGCTTGAATCCCTGTCAGCGTCAGCATCTGGATGCCTTGTCCTGCAACCAGTGGATTGGGGTCGTGCATGGCGGCGACTATACGTGCTACGCCTGCGTTGATGAGCGCCTCGGCACAGGGCGGGGTGCACCCGTGATGCGAGCAGGGCTCGAGCGTGACATACGCGGTGGCGCCGCGTGCGGCATCGGCGGCCATCGCCAATGCGTGGATTTCGGCGTGCGGGGTGCCGGTGCGTTGGTGCCAGCCAACGCCTACGACCTGCTTGTGCTTGACGATGACGCAGCCGACGCGTGGATTGGGTGTGGTGGTGTAGAGGCCGCGCGCCGCCAGTTGCAACGCGTGCGCCATGTGGCGGTGGTCGTCGGCTGAGAACATCGGGATGTCTTCAGGGCTGGTCGATGTCCCGAATCACATCGCGGAAATCGTCCACGTCCTGAAAGCTGCGGTAGACCGAGGCGAAGCGGATGTAGGCAATCTTGTCGAGTTTTTTCAGTTCGGTGATGACTTGCTCGCCGATTTCGCGTGCGGTCACTTCGCGCTCGCCCAGTGTCAGCAGACGCTGGGTGATGCGGGCGACGGCAGCATCGATCAGCTCGGTGGGAACCGGGCGTTTGTGCAGCGCGCGGCGGAAACCTTCGCGCAGTTTGTCTTCTGAAAAGTCCTGGCGCGTGCCGTTGGTTTTGACGATCTGCGGCGGGCGCAGCTCGGCGGTTTCCCAAGTGGTAAAGCGCTTGTCGCACAACGCACAGCGGCGGCGGCGGCGGATGGCATTGCCCGGCTCATTGACGCGGGAGTCAATGACCTGGGTGTCGAGAGAACCGCAGAAAGGACATTTCATTTGAGGGTCAGGTGTTAGCCATATACCGGAAATTTTGCCGTCAGCTTGGTCACTTCAGCCTTGACCCGCGAGATCACGATCTCATCGGTCGGTGCGTCGAGCACGTCGGCGATCAGATGGGCGAGCTGTTCGGCTTCGAGTTCCTTGAAGCCGCGAGTGGTCATCGCTGGCGTACCGATGCGGATGCCGCTGGTGACGAAGGGTTTTTGCGGGTCGTTGGGGATGGCGTTTTTGTTGACCGTGATATGGCTGCGGCCAAGCAGGGCTTCGGCTTCTTTGCCGGTGAGGTTTTTGGCGCGCAGATCGACCAGGAAAACGTGCGATTCGGTGCGGCCTGAGATGATGCGCAGGCCGCGCTCGACCAGCACTTTGCACATCACCAGCGCGTTGTCGATGACCTGTTCCTGATAGTGTTTGAATTCCTTGGTCGAGGCCTCCTTGAAGGCGACGGCTTTACCGGCGATGACGTGCATCAAAGGGCCGCCTTGCAGGCCGGGGAAGATGGCGGAGTTGATTGCTTTTTCGTGCTCGGCTTTCATCAGGATGATGCCGCCGCGCGGGCCGCGCAAGGTCTTGTGGGTGGTCGAGGTGACAACGTCGGCATGCGGTACCGGGTTGGGGTAGATGCCTGCGGCAATCAGGCCCGCGTAGTGCGCCATGTCAACCATGAAAATCGCGCCGACGGCTTTGGCAACTTTGGCAAAACGCTCAAAATCGATGCGCAACGCATAGGCCGACGCACCCGCGATGATGAGTTTGGGCTTGTGCTCGTGCGCCATCGCTTCCATTTTGTCGTAGTCGATTTCTTCTTTTTCGTTGAGACCGTAGGCCACGACGTTGAACCACTTGCCGCTCATGTTGAGCGCCATGCCGTGGGTCAGGTGACCGCCCTCAGCCAAGCTCATGCCCATGATGGTGTCGCCCGGCTTAAGCACAGCGAAAAATACCCCTTGGTTGGCCTGAGAGCCAGAGTTGGGTTGTACGTTGGCGGCCTCAGCACCAAATAGCTGCTTGACGCGATCAATCGCGATCTGCTCGATGATATCGACATATTCGCAGCCGCCGTAGTAACGTTTGCCGGGGTAGCCTTCTGCATATTTGTTGGTCAGTTGCGAACCTTGGACGGCCATCACTGCCGGAGAGGTGTAATTCTCCGAAGCGATCAACTCAATATGGTTTTCCTGACGCTGATTTTCTTTTTCGATGGCGGTAAATATCTCAGGATCGATCTGATCCACCGTATAGCGCTTGCGTTCAAACATGATTGTCCTTTTGAAAAAATGAAGCCCGAGACGGTTTCGGGAAACGTGGTTGGAAATACCGTGCGCGGCGTCAATGTTCGGTACGCTACGCACGGCAGAAACGCTGCCTCAGGCTTGACCGCGCAGGGTTTTGGCTGCCGCCACCATGTTGGTCAGTGCGGGGATAACTTCAGACCATTGTCGCGTCTTAAGACCGCAGTCCGGATTCACCCACAGTCGCTCAGCTGGAATACGTTCCGCAGCCTTCTTCATCAGTTGCACGATATGTTCCTGTGTCGGGATGTTGGGCGAGTGGATGTCATATACGCCCGGACCAATTTCGTTCGGATACTTGAAGTGGTCGAAGACATCAAGCAGTTCCATATCGGAACGGGAAGTCTCAATCGTGATGACATCGGCGTCCATATCGGCGATTGACGCGATAATGTCGTTGAATTCCGAGTAGCACATATGGGTATGAATCTGAGTTTCATCCTGCACACCGTTGGCGGTAATGCGGAAGGACTCTACCGCCCAGTCGAGATATTTCTGCCACTGCGACTTGCGCAGTGGCAAGCCTTCGCGTAAAGCAGCTTCGTCGATCTGGATCACACGTATTCCTGCCTTCTCCAGATCCTGCACTTCCTCGCGAATTGCTAAAGCAAGCTGGTAACAAGAAACAGAGCGCGGCTGATCGTCGCGGACGAAAGACCAGTTCAGTATCGTCACCGGGCCGGTCAACATGCCTTTCATGGGCTTACTGGTCAGCGATTGTGCGTATTTAATCCAGTCGACGGTCATTGCCTTCGGGCGACTGATGTCGCCGAACAGGATGGGCGGCTTGACGCAGCGCGATCCGTAGGACTGCACCCAGCCGAACTGGCTGAAGGCGTAGCCATCGAGTTGTTCGCCAAAATACTCCACCATGTCGTTGCGCTCGGCTTCGCCATGTACCAGCACGTCCAGGCCCAAGGCTTCCTGCTCGCGCACACTGCGCTCGATTTCTGCGCGCATTGCCGCCTTGTATCCAGCTTCATCTAGCTCGCCAGCCTTGAATTGGCTGCGTGCCTGACGAATTTCCGCTGTCTGCGGGAAAGAACCGATGGTCGTGGTGGGATAGAGCGGCAAGTTCAACAAAGCGGCCTGTTTCCTGGCGCGAACTGGATAGGGGCCCTTGCGCTGGCCCAACGCTGGGTTGATGTTGGCGATGGCCGCTCTGACCGCCGGGTTGGTCACGCGCGGAGATGTGCGGCGTGCGGCGATGGCGGTTTGGTTAGCCGCCAGTTCGGTAGCCACTGCTGCACGCCCATTGTTCAAAGCAGTGGCGAGAGTCTTCAGCTCATCCAGTTTCTGCAAGGCGTAAGCGAGCCACGACTTGATTTCAACATCCAGTTTCTGTTCACTGGCAAGATCCACCGGTACGTGCAGTAGCGAGCAAGATGGTGCAATCCATAGACGTTCACCCAACCGTGCCGCGAAAGGCTCTAGCCAATCGAGCGTGGCATTGAGGTCGGTTTTCCAGATGTTGCGGCCATTGATAACCCCCAGTGATAGCACCTTGTGCGACGGCAGCAGGTTCAGCAGCGGCTGAATTTCGTCGCGGGCATTGATCGCATCCAGGTGCAGGCCCGCCACTGGCAGATTGCAAGCGAGATGCAGGTTATCTTGCAGCATGCCGAAATAGGTGGTCAGCAGCAACTTGACGCGGCTGCTCTTGAGGTGATGGTAAGCATAATTAAATGCGTGTTGCCAATCTGCATCCAGTTCGGTGACCAGAACGGGTTCATCAATTTGCACCCACTCCGCCCCCTGTACAGTCAGTTTTTCCAGCAATTCGGCGTACACCGGCAACAAACGCTCCAGCAAAGCCAGCTTATTGGAGTCGTCCTTGGCCTTGCCCAGCCACAAGTAAGTGACCGGACCGATGATCACGGGCTTGGTATTGATACCCTGCGCCGTGGCTTCGGCCAGTTGTTCCAGCAGGCGCGAGGCGTCCAGCTTGAACTCGGTAGCAGCAGTAAACTCCGGGACAATATAGTGGTAGTTGGTATCGAACCACTTGGTCATCTCGCCTGCGGCGACATCGCGCCCCCCAGTCGTCACAGCCGAACGACCACGCGCCACGCGGAAATAATTGTCCAACTGATCGCCGCTGTAGCCGCGTACGCGCTCGGGCAGGTTGCCCAGCGTAAAGCTCATATCCAGCACCTGATCGTAGAAGGCGAAATCACCCACCGGCACCAGGTCCAGATGGGACTGGTTTTGCCAGTGGCGCTGACGCAGTTGTGCACCGAACGCTTTGAGATCGTCGCGGGAGGACTGGCCTTTCCAGTAAGACTCAAGGGCTAATTTCAGTTCGCGCTTGGCGCCGATGCGTGGGAAACCCAAATTATGTGTCGTAACCATGTTTTACTTTCGTTCAAGAGATGTATGCATGATAAGGTTAGTGAATCATGAAATATAATGATATTATTTCACTTATTGATTACTTTTATTCATGAACTGCAATGCTTGAAAGAATTCATCTGTCCATCGTGCGGGAGGTAGACCGCCAAGGGTCGCTGACTGCGGCCGCCAACGTGCTGTGCCTGAGTCAGTCGGCATTGAGCCATGCCGTCAAAAAGCTGGAACATCAACTGGGTATAGACATATGGCTTAGGGAAGGCCGAAGCCTCAAACTGACCCAGGCTGGTGAATACCTGCTTGGAGTAGCTAATAGGGTAGTGCCACAACTGGCCTATGCTGAGGAACGCATGAAGGAGTATGCGAAGGGCGAGCGAGGCACGCTACGCATAGGCATGGAGTGTCATCCCTGCTATCAATGGCTGCTCAAGGTCGTGTCACCGTACTTGGAGAACTGGCCTGATGTGGATGTCGACGTCAAACAGAAGTTTCAGTTTGGCGGCATCGCTGCGTTATTTGGCTACGAGATTGACCTGCTCGTCACACCCGATCCTTTGTACCGTCCGGGGTTGCGCTTCGAGGCGGTATTTGACTATGAGCAAGTATTGGTGGTGGGACGCAAGCATCCGCTGGCAGCAACCTCGTATGTCAAGCCCGAACAACTGGCTGATGAAATCCTGATTGCCTATCCCGTTGCTATCGACCGACTCGATATTTATAACCAGTTTTTGATGCCCGCCGGCATCATGCCAAAGCGGCACAAGGTCATCGAAACAACCGACATCATGTTGCAGATGGTGGCAAGTGGACGAGGCGTGGCGGCCTTGCCGCGCTGGTTGGTGGAAGAGTATGCCTACAAGGTTGAAATTACCCCCGTTCGCCTCGGAGCAAAGGGCATCTCAAAGCAGATATTTCTGGGCGTGCGCGAGGCAGACCTCGATATTGACTATCTTAACGCCTTTATTGACCAAGCCCGGCAGCCGTTCCCCACGACCGACAAGGTATAGAACAGCAACCATGACTGCGGATTTTGAACGCCAAACCCAATTAGGGGTATGCTGGGTGCTGTTCTTTATTTATCTGTTTTCCGTTATCTTGCTCAGAAAACTATGTACTTTAGTGACGCGACCAGCAAGCAATCCGGCAGATGGGACGACTTTAACTCCATCAAGAGTAAACTGCTCTTGCAGATAGTGCATGAAAACTTTCTCCTTATCATTAAAATAAATCATCCAGCCCGGTATAACTGAATACAGATTAACCGGATACTTTTGAGGTTCTGGCCAACTTATGGTAACCATATGATTTCTCCGTAAATAGAGTTGACTACTCGCGAATGTTTGCTTTACTGCCGATAGCGGTCATCCAATTTCATATGTATGAAGTGCAGGTAATGGCACCTACCGGATCGTGAGCATGCCCAAATCACCGCCGCGAAGCCGTCGTTCAACAAGCCGGTGCCCATCTTACCCGACATCCGGAATTCTTTTCTTTCTATCCCCAATCTCCTTGCGAATGCGTTCGATTTCAAGTCGCTTGGCTTCCGGCGTGCCCCATTTTGGCTTTTCGGTCAGCTTGCGTTGCCTGATCAACTCCAGTTCATCCTGCCTGCGTTTTGCAGCAGCGCGTTGTTCGGCTTCAATCCTCGCAGGCTCAATTTTGGCCGCTTCGCGCCGGGCCATTTCACGCTCAGCAGCAATAGGAATAGCGGGTTCTGACATATTCGCCATCTCGCAATATTCCCCGACCTGATTCCAGTCAGACAGGTATTCAAACAAATGATAACGGGCAAACTCATTGATCAATGGTAGATTGAGTGCCGCGTAAATAGGCTTCCAGGTTTCTTCATTACTGTTGCGTTGCCGCACCAACAACTTCGGGTTGAACTGATACCAGCCCTGCCTGACGCGCTTGAAGAGTGCGCGGTTGTAAGCGTAATCTCGTTCAACCTCGTTGCGCGACAACAGCGCCGACAGATGTGCGCGTTTATTGCGCTCAGGATAGACCACGTTAGCTGGCAGGTGTTGCCATGCATCCAGTATGGCTCGTGTTTCAAAAGCAGCATATGGACTGCGTTCAAGGTAGGTAAAGCATGACTTGAACAGCACCCAGAGCGTCTGAAACAGAAAGTATTCTGAAAGATGCCGATCAATACGCACCAACCGTTCTCCTGTATTAACGTCTACACTCGGCGGCGCGAGGAGTTCATAGAGTGCAGCAAATGGACCGCGTGCATACTTCGCATCGCGGAAAGCAACGCTCATCGCCCGGTGTAATGCGTTGTAACCATATTGATCAGTCGTTTCACGATCCGCCCCGCGCTCCAGCAATGCCTCAACAAGATGAATATTTCCAGCTGCGGCAGCCGCCATCAGCGGCGTCTGATTCATCGGCAGCCTATGCTCGATGCCATACTGATCGCATTGGCGCAGAATTTCTTTGAAATTGTGTGCAAAGTAGGGAAGGTAACTTTTACGACCCAGCGTGTCCAACTGGTTTGCAAACATTCTGCCTGTATCAAATTTTGCTTCTGTGATGAGCCATTCTGCGAGGACGGGTTCGTCGTGATAAGTGGCGTATTCCAGAAGCTGCTGTTTCGGTTTACTGCCCGGCGCCTGTTCACGGAACACCTTGATGAGGGTGGCTTCCAGCCACGACTCGTCAAATACCGGCCAGGGTGGCGTGGTTTGCTTGAGAATGTTGCGTCGGATGGCTTCCGCCTGTTCCTGTTTGCCTTGCAACTCAAGCTTGCGCGCTTCCTTCTGCCACTCTTCCTGACTGGACTGCCGTGCATCGACTTTCACTTGTCCTGCAATCGCCAGATCAAGCAGACCAAAAAGCGGGTGTGACGTGTCCGATTCGAGGATAAACAGGTTCTTGATGGCACGTGTCAGGGCTACATATAACGCATTGACGAAAAACTTGTAGACCTCCAGCGACTTGTCACTTTTATCACGGGCACGGCGGTATTCCAGCGTATCAGCAGCAAGGCTGTGCTTGCTCACCCCGTCAACGATCTCGTTAAATTCGGCACGGTGATCGGAGACAAACCGGTAAAGAATAATATTCTCGTATTCCAGTCCCTTTGCTTCGTGAATCGAGAATAACAGCGGGGTCGCAAAATGCTTACGCGCTTCCGCCTTATCCTCGTCTCTCATGACCAGTACGGCAAACTGGGTAGAGAAGCGAACTTTCTGATCCAGTTCGCGCATGACCGCTTCTTTGTCGGCCATCAACGCAACCTGCCCGGCCTCACCGCCCACGGCTTGCACCAGAAAATTACTTTCTCGATCAATCGAGCCGAAACGCTGTTGCTTTATTTTGAGCAACTGGTTGGCTGTGCGGGTGGCTTCCAGTCCATTGCGGAAATTGGCGCTCAGCACTTTCAATTCCTGCCTTTCGGCAAGTTTAGGATCGTTCCAGAACAGGCTCTTCACCTGTCCCCAGGAAAAGAAATTCGGGTGTACGATTTGATTTGAATCGCCACACAGCAGGAAGTGACCTGCCTTCTTGAGCGTTTTGAGGATAAGCGACAGTTGGACCGTTGTTAGATCCTGCACCTCATCGACCACCACAAAATCATAGCGAGGCGCGGCAAGTGACTGCCATTCCTGCGCGACTAGGTTCAGGTCGTAGAGTTTTGCTTCAACCAGCCATGTCCGGTATTTTTCGAACAGGTCATATACTTTGTCGCGCTGCTCTGCCGCAAAAATGGACTGGCGCACACCGAGGGACAGGTAGTTACCTCTGTTCAAAATGCCATTTGTGCCGGCAGCGATGACACCGCGAATCTCCTCGAAGGCCTGATGGCCGTCAATTTCCTTGAACGCAGCTTTGATCCGTGCAAACCAGCCGGAAAAATCGCGCCAAAGTGCTTCGCGCCCGATCGGCACACGAATGGATTCAATGAATTCACGGTAGGAGAAAAACGTCGCTTCCTGCCCGGTATGCTCAAAACCGTTTGAATAATACAAACCACGTGCGCTCTGCGCCAGATACGCAGAATGCGTAACGTAGAGCACTTCACCTTCTGCGTGTTTGAGTTTTTCCAGGGTCAACGCGGTTTTCCCGCTTCCAGCGCTGCCGATAATAATCAGCGGGGCCGGCTGACGATAAATCGCTTCCTGTGTTTCATCAAATGAGATCGGCTTATCGAGCAGATGAATCGAGGTATGTGCCGAATTCAGATAGCGCACGACTTGTGCTTCCTTGGCCGCTTCGGCCAGGTCAATGTCGTGGATTTTTGCTTCATCTATGTCTGCCCCGCGCAGGAATCGGGATTTGTCATAGTCATGATTGGCAATCACTTCCAGCATCAGGGCGCAGACTTCATCACCATGGCGCACCAGAGAAAACAGCAAGCGATCCGCATCATCCAGTTTGGCCCGGTAATATTTACCGTGGCTAAGATTGGCTAGTTTTTTGACCTGAGCAGCACGAAAGTCGCCGCGCGATATCGCTTCGGTGACTTTGCGGTAACTGGCTTTGACGCGTGAAGTATCCAGGCCAATGTATTCAAGAATTCTCATCGCTTATTTTTTACGGGAACATCATGGTACGTTGGTGACAACTCCTCGTTTCTGAAACGTATAGAGCCAGTTCTTTTAATGCTCAACTTATCCACAGCATTTCTTGTATTTCTTACCAGAACCGCAGGGGCAAGCATCGTTTCTCCCAATTTTCACAGAGGAAATTGACGGTTTACCTTGTTTTTGCCGCATCGTGGAATTAACGTAAATCTGTTTCAATTGGCTGTGCTTTGTTTTCGCTAGCCGCCAAATGTCAGGATACGCCGATTCTA
>JAYVKW010000067.1:0-5831 GCA_043768015.1 Gallionella sp. | reverse complement strand
CGACCCCCAGACCAGTGCACCCAGTACCAAGGCATCCAGCAAACTCTCAAGCAACTTAGGCGGAAGCCTGTCTATTACTCGAAAGTGTTGCAGGGTGTAGGCCCTGTCAAATAGCATGCTGAAGTAGATGAAGATATAGGCCGCCCCCAGCACGATGACTCCGCCTACCGCGCGATGATGCTGATAAAACCATTGCTCGATGCTGACGCTGCGATCCAGCCACTGGTTGATATGCCGCGTGGAAATCCAACGATTCGCCACATGATTGAGCCGCTCCACGAATTGCGGCCTGAAAATAAGCAGCAATCCCAACAAAATGCCGAGCACCGCGCCGAAAAGCAAAAATATTGCCAAGTCGTGCCATAAAAAAATATAAGCCGGATTAGTCAGCATCGCAATAAGGAATATCAGTCAACATGGTAAAACCTCCGGGACAGCAACAGTGCGGCACCATACACGTGTAAACCTTGATTGTCCAATAGAGGCTTCACGTTATGTAGAAGGGTAATTTGAATTGGGCTTAACGCCTTTCCAAAATCATGAATCATCAAAACCATGAGTAGGGCTCGATCGGCTCAAAAACTATGCCGGTCAATTCCGGAGGCGCATTTTGCAAAGAAGGCAGGCGCGATTTTTCATGGTTAACCGCAACGTGAAACCGTATCCATTTTTTGCCGTCCTTGCCCGGCTTGAAATAATTGGCAGTGCGCACTACATACACCAGCTCACGCGACTTGAGATCGAACACCCAATTGCCCGACTCTACCGCCAGCGGAGTGAGGTCATAGAACTCTCCGGAATAATTGCGCGGCTTTTTTTGCAGCCAGTTCATTGGATTATCTTGCGCCAATGCCGCCACATCGGATGATTTTCCGCGTGTGAGAATCTGGCCATATTGCAGGGTCAGCGCGGATTGTATCGACCCCACCACTTGCTCCATTGCCGTTTTTTCGGCTTGCTCTACGTAGAACAAGGCACGATTAAAAAACAATGCCATCAGCACCACGATGAGCGTGACGACGATGACTAATTCGATCAGCGTAAAGCCGCGCTGCGAAAGGGTCGCTGCGTAGCTGCGGGGCACCCATCGGCGTACTCCTTGCGGGTGCTGTTTGTTCATTTATGCAACGCCGCTTTGCCCAAGTCCCACATCGGCAGGAATACGCCTAGCGCCAATATCAACACCATAATCCCAAGTGCGACGATCAAGATTGGTTCTATTTTTGAACTGAGCGCGGCAACGTCGTATTTGACTTCACGCTCATACATGTCGGCAATCTCGAACATCAACCCGTCCAGGTCGCCGCTTTCCTCGCCCACGGCGATCATTTGCAATACCACCGGGTTAAATACACCGGTAACGGTGGCGGTACGCAGAATAGTTTCGCCGCGCTCGACACCATCGCGCATTTGCTCGATGCGGGTGCGCATGAATTCATTATCGACCACCATGCCGACCACATTTAGCCCTTGCAGAATCGGCATCCCGCTTTTGAAGGAAAGCGCCATGCTGCGCGCGAATCGCGCCAGGGTGGCTTTCAGGATAATCTCGCCGGCTATCGGCAATTTAAATTTGTACCTATCCCATTTATAGTGACCGTCCGGCGTCTTGATATAGAAGCGAAAACCCAGCACGACCCCCACTACTAAAGCAAGCAGCAACAACCAATAATCCACCATGAAGCCGGAGAAACCAATCAGCAGTTTGGTGATTAGGGGAAGCTCGGCGTGGAAGCCCGCGTACACTTTGGCAAAGGTCGGAATAACGAACAGGTTAACGATGACAATGGCAATCGCCATCGCCATGATCACGAAGCTGGGATAGCGCATCGCTGCCTTGATGCGCTCGCGCATATCGCGCTCAAATTCCAGGTGCTCATATAATCGGATGAAAGTTACATCCAGCATGCCGGTCATTTCCCCCACTTGCACCATGCTGATATAGAAAGGAGAAAAAACTTTTGGGTGGCGGCGCATCGCGGCGCTGAGTTCACGCCCACTGTCGAGGCTTTCACGCAAGTCCTGCAGCAGCGCCGAAAAAGTGGGGTTCTGTGTGGATTCTTGCAATCCAGCTAACGCGCGCATGATGGGAACGCCGGCTTTGAGCAAGGTATACATCTGTCGGCTGAATAACATTATATCCAGCAAGGTGATCGGCTTCTCGGTAAGCTGACGTTTGAGCCAGCCCACCTTACCGGAAGCTCCGCTAAGCACACTGCGGGCCTGGATAATTTCAATGGGCGTAATACCGGTATTCATGAGCTGATCGGCAATGACGCGGCTATCTTCACCCTCCAGTGTGCCTTCCACCCGGTCACCGCGGCCGTTGCGCCCTTTGTAGGCAAATACACCCATCGCTATTCTTCTATCCGATTGCTGATGGCCATTACCTCGAACACTGTGGTATGCCCCAACTTCATCTCTTTAAGGGCGTGATCCAGCATCGTCTTTCCTTGCATGTATTCATGCGCCACCTGCATGAAGTGGGTGGCGCTTTCATGTGCCGCCGCTTCCACTATTTCGCGGCTCATTTCCAGCATTTCATATACGCCCATACGGCCGCGATAGCCGGTGCCATGGCAATACGAGCAACCGCGTCCATTTTTTAAGCCACTCCATTGCTCGCGCGAGACACCTTCCATCTCCATCCATATTATTTCTTGAGGCGTGGGGCTATAGGGCTCACCACAGCTTTCACAGACACGGCGCAACAAGCGTTGCGCGACCACTGCCTGTACCGAAGAGGCCACCATGAAACGGGGCACACCCATATCAACAAAGCGGAACAAGGTCCCGGCCGCATCACGGGTATGCAGGGTGGAAAATACCAGGTGGCCGGTTATCGCGGCACGCAAACCGATTTGCGCAGTTTCCGCATCGCGCATTTCGCCGATCAGGATCACATCCGGATCCTGGCGCAATGCCGAGCGCAAAACGCGCGAAAAAGTCAGATCGATTTTATCGTTAACCTGGATTTGATTGGTTCCAGCCAAACGGTATTCCACCGGGTCTTCCACGGTGATAATCTTCTGGTCGAGGGTATTGATCTCGGCCAGCGCAGAATAAAGCGTAGTGGTCTTGCCGCTGCCGGTCGGACCCGTTACCAATACCATGCCGTTGCTGCGCCGGATAATTTCACGAAAACGTTTCAGCATTTCCGGCGGCATGCCCAGCTTTTCCAAACCAATCATTCCGCCATCCTGACGCAATAAACGCATCACCACCGATTCGCCATTTTGCGTGGGACAGGTTGCAATCCGCACATCCACGCGCTGATCGCGCACGCGCACCTGGAAACGCCCATCTTGAGGCAAGCGTTTTTCGGAAATATCCAAGCCGGACATCAGCTTGAGACGCAGCACCAAGGCGGATGCAATTTTACTGTCTGCTTCGGTTTGCAGATGCATTACGCCATCAATGCGGAAACGTATCATCAGCCGGCCTTCCTGCGGCTCGATGTGGATGTCGGATGCGCGTATCTGCGTGGCGTCGTCGAACATGGTCTGCAATAACTTGACCACCGGCGCCTCTTCCATGCCGACGGTATCGGTCAGCGCGCCAAAGTCCACATAGGTATCGCCTATGTCTTCACTGAGTTCACGCGCCAGGCCGGAGATTTCATCGGTGCGCCGGTATCCGCGATCGATGCTTTCCAGCAACTGTCCTTCGGTGACCACAGCGATGTCAATATCGCGCTTGACGATGCGCGCGATCTCATCAAAGGCGGACAAATCGGTGGGGTCCGCCATGCCGATCAGCAACATGCCATTGCGTTCTTCCAGCACGATCGCGCGGAAACGCCGCGCCTGACTTTCCGACAACAGCCTCACCTTCTCGATATGGATGTTGTAGTACTTGAGATTGATGTAAGGGATGTTGAGTTGTTTGGCGAGCGCCTCGGAAATATGCTCTTCGGTAACGAAAGCATTATCTACCAGCACGCGCCCCAGCTTGCGGCCGCTGCGCTTTTGTTGCTCAAGCGCAAACGCAAGTTGATCTTGCGAAATGAGTTTTTGCTGAACCAGCAAATCGCCTAAGCGAACTTTCCCCGGACGCGCCATAATTCTCCCCCCAAATAGATTTTTCTGTGCCACAACTTTTGTAAGGGCGGAAGTTAGCCGTTTTTCACGATGATGACAAGGACTTAGCAGGGATTTTTTATGTTCCATGTGATTCTATATCAACCCGAAATTCCGCCGAACACCGGCAATGTCATCCGGCTGTGCGCCAATACCGGCTGCCAGTTGCATTTGATCAGGCCGCTCGGTTTCACGCTGGAAGACAAACAACTGCTCCGCGCTGGGCTGGATTACCACGAGTTTGCGACCCTGCGCGTATACGACACTTTGCCGGATTGCCTGTCGGTATTCGATCCAGCGCGGGTATTCGCGCTCACCACCAAGGGCTCGCAAGACTTTCATCAGATGCGTTACCAGTCCGGGGATGCGTTTTTATTCGGCCCCGAGAGCCGCGGTTTGCCCGCCGAAGTGCTAAGCCGGTTTGATTCCGACCAGCGCGTGCGATTGCCGATGCTGCCCGATAACCGCAGCCTGAATTTATCCAACACGGTGGCTGTAGCGGTATTCGAGGCTTGGCGCCAGTGCGGGTTTGCGGGAGCGCTGGCCAGAGAATAGAATAAAGGGCGCCTCTAAAGCGTGCGACTGAGCATTTCAGCAGTCACCCGCCAGGCGAAGTGCTCAGTTTTCTGACTACACTCAGGAGGACACATCATGCTTTACCAAGGTAGCTGTCACTGTGGTCACATCGCATTTGAAGTCGAAGGAGATTTACATAGCGTGAAACAATGCAACTGCTCCCTATGTGGCAGGCTGGGCGCATTGCGCTGGTTTGTGCCGCGAGCTCAGGTACGATTCATCACACCGGAAAGCAACCTCTCCACCTACCAGTTCGGCAAGAAAACAATCAATCACCATTTCTGCTCTGTCTGTGGCTGCGCACCGATGGGCACTGGCTCGCACAACGGGATTGAAATGTTCAGCATCAATGTGCGCTGTTTGGAAAATGTGGATTTGTCCGCGCTCAAAATAAAACCGGTGGATGGGCGCAGCTTTTAACGGGCTACCGCTTCAGGAATATTTCCAGCAGATCATTCAAAAACCGCTGGCCAAGTTTGGTCGGTGCGATGCGCTGATGGTCTCTGAATAACAGTCCACGCGTCTCAGCCTCCGCTAATTCGCGCTGAATGCTGAGCAAAGGCAAGCTGGTACGCTCATTGAACAATACGCTATCGAACCCTTCGTTCAAGCGCAGCGCGTTCATCATGAACTCGAACCCGAGCTCTTCGCGGTTGACCTCGTTTTCGGTTTGTATCGGCGCGCCTTTGCCGACCTGCTGCATATACGCTTGCGGTTGTTTGTAGCGCGCTTGGCGGATTATTTTATCGGGAAAACTCAACTTGCTGTGCGCACCCGCACCGATGCCCAGATAGTCGCCGAACTTCCAGTAGTTAAGGTTGTGTTTGGCGCGGCGATTAGGTTGCGCAAAGGCCGAAGTCTCGTAGTGCTGATAACCTGCTGCTGCCAGCAATTCCTCGATGCGCTGCTGCATGTCGCTGCTCGTATCGTCGTCCGGCAATGGGGGCGGATTGCGATAGAACAGCGTGTTCGGCTCCAGCGTCAGGTGATAGCAGGACAGATGTTGCGGCGCGAAAGCCAGCGCGGTACGCACATCCTGCAAAGCTTCATCCAACGTCTGTTTGGGCAACGCATACATCAGATCGAGATTGAGATTATCGAAGTGCTGCTGCGCGATGGCGATCGCGCGCCTGGCTTCATCGGCAGAGTGGATGCGCCCCAGCGCCTGCAGATGCG